>BBBL01000098.1 GCA_001311545.1 Thermus kawarayensis JCM 12314
CCAGGGCGAAGACGCCTCGACCCCCAGGGCCACCACCGCCAAGGGAAGCCAAAGGGGCAGGGGCAGGAGGCCGGGGGCCAGGTCGCCGAAGCGGAGGCTTTCCAGGGTCTTGCCCCAAAGCTGGAGGGCCCCGTAGGCGCTTGCGGCGGAGCCAGGGCGAGGCTTAGGCGCTCCGCCCAAGGCCTAAGCCCCGGGGGAAGCCGCATGAGGCGAGGCCCACCCGGATGTGCCCCCCGGCCCTGAGGGTGGGGGCGAGGCCCAGGAAGATGAGCCCCGCCGTGGCGAAACCCGCCAGTTCCAGGGCCGAGGGCACCACGAAGCCGAGAAGGCGGCCCACCACCTGGGCCAGGATGACCCCGAGGACGAAGAGCCCCAGGAGGAGGGCCAGGAACTCGGAAAGGCGGTAGAGGGCTTCCAGGAGCCTCATCGGCCCAGGTACTGGCGGTAGACCTTGATCCCCGTGGCCCCCGCCCTGGCGCTGCCAGTCCAGGATCATGGTCTGTCCGGCCCGCTTCAGGTCGGCCAAAAGCTGCGGGGAAGGCTTCACCACCTGCATGCCCCTCTGGGCCAGGGTTTGCTGGGCCTTGGTCTCCTGCTCCTGGGAGAGCTTCCACCCCCGTTCCTCCGCCCGCTTGGCCGCCTGCAGGAGGGCCTCCCGGTCCTGAGGGGAGAGGCTTTCAAAGGCGCGGCGGCCCACCACCACCATGTTCTTGGGGATCCAGGCCTTCACGTCGTAGAAGTAGCGGCGAAGTCCCAGGCCTGGCTGTCCACCCCGGTGGTGGGGGAGGTGATCATGGCCTCCACAATGCCGGTGGCGAAGGCCTGGGGGATATCGGCGGCCTCCACCTGGACCGGGCTCATGCCGAGGAGTTCCGCCAGCCTGGCCGTGGCCGGGTTGTAGGCGCGGAAGCGCAGGCCCTTGAGGTCCTGGGCCGAGTTCACCGGCTTCTTGGTGTAAAGCTTGCGGGGGCCAGGGCACGGCGTAGAGAAAGACCACGCCCCTTTGGGCAAGCCACTTCTCCACCTCGGGCCGCTGGGCCTGGTAGAGCCGCCAGGCCTCCTCGTAGCTCGTGGCCACGAAGGGGATGGAGTCCAGGTTGAAGAGGGGGTTCTCGTTGGCGAGGAGGGACATGAGGACCTCCCCCATCTGCACCTGTCCGTTCCGCACCGCCGGGAGGATCTGGGGGTGGGGGAAGAGGGAGCCCCCGGGGTGGACGGTGACCCTCACCCGGCCTCCCGTGGCCTCCCCCACCTCCTTGACGAACTGCTGGATGTTCTGGGTGTGGAAGTTGGCCGGGGGGTAGGGGGTGGCCATGTTCCAGCCCTGGGCCAAGGCGCCGAGGAACAGGGGAACTAGGGCCAGAAGCCTTTTCATCTCGCACCTCCTTTACAGGGGCTACTTTATCACCTTGAGGGCCTGCTCCACGAAGGCGTTGGTGTAGGTGCGTTTGAGGTCAATCCTGGCCTGCCTGACCCTCTCGTCAAAGGCGGAGAGCACCGTAAGGGGGCGCAAGGGGGCCGTGTCGCTGAAGCGCCCGGTGGGGGAGAAGGACTCCAGGGAGTTCCGGAGCACCTCGAGGTAAACCATGAAGAGGAAGCGGGGGCTTAAGGCGAAGGCCCGGGCCACGTTGGGCACGAAGCCCGTCCTCTCCCGAAACTGGGCGAAGAGGGCCCGGACCTCCTCGGAAAGCGCCTCCTCCTCGGGGACCTGAAGCCAGGAGATCACCATACCGCAAGGGCCCGCACCGGGCCGCCGGAGGCGTTCTTGTGCTTGGGGCCCCCCACGAAGATGAGGCGCCTGCGGGAGGCACCTGGGCCAGGTTGGCCAGGTTCTCCAGGCCGTACTTTCCCGCTCCCAGGACGGTGACGTGGGTCTTGAAGTCCTTGGAGGGGCCAAAGTCCAGGGAGAGGGTGTCCACGCCGATGCCCACGATCTCCCGCTCCCGCACCAGAAACGCCGCCGCCTCGGGGGAGAACCCGGGGAAGTGGAGGGTACCGGAGGCGTCTTGGTTGAGGAAGGCTTTGGGGTTCTGCCACCTGGCTCCCAGCCGGAGTGCATGGCCACGAAGGCCCCCTTGGGGAGGCGGCCGTACTGCCTCTCGTAGGCCAGGAGGTCGTCCACCGTCACCTGGGCGTCGGGGTCCTTGGCCGCCTTCTCGTGGATGTGGACCACCGCCAGGGGAGCGATGAGGAGGCTAGGAGGGAGCTTCTCCGCCGTGGGCGCCCCCTCCACGAAGTGGGCCGGGGCGTCCATATGGGTGCCGGAGTGCTCCCAAAGGTCCAGGCGGTTTCCGTAGTAGCCGTTCTGGCGCACGGTGACCAGGGTGGTGATGCGCATGGGCTCGGCCCCGGGGAAGAGGGGGATCTCGGGGGAGAGCTCATGGGTGAGGTCCACCGCCCGGGAGAAGGCCTTGCCCGGGACCTGGGCCTGGGCCAAGGCCACCCCGGCCAGGGCGGAAAGGCCTGAGGCCAGGAAGCTCCTGCGGGAAAGGGAACGGGCCACCTGCTCCATCACCAGGGGGGCGCACATGGTTACCTCCTTTTCCGGCAAGACCTTACCACGCCCCCGCATAATCTTGCAAGAGGGCCACCGCATGGCGGCCCGCTCTGCCTTAGGGAGGTCCCTCGCGGTTCTGCGGTGGGCTGGACGGGTTCGCGGGGAGTCCACAGGGTGCGCTTCGGCGGGTCCGGGCCGTTTGGGGATATGACCTTGGGATAGAGGAGACGCCGGGTTAGACTCGGGAAGGCATGGCGGCCAAGAATGGGAGAGGACCGAGCGCCGCCCACTTCCCCCTGGTGCCGGGTTGGGGGGCGCTCCCGAGGCCCGGAGCCCCAGGCCGGGCCGGGCTTGGTTGAAGAGGAGGTGGTGTGCGCCCCGGCGAGTTTTCCCGGCCCAACCGCTACGACCTCCTGGCCTTTTTAGCGGTCGTAGCCCTCCTCGCCGCCTTCCTGGCGGCCTCGAGGGAGGCCGCGGGGCCTTTGGGCCCCGAGCCCATTTCCCTGGACCCCTGGCGGCTTCCCGAGTACGCCCTGAGGACCGGCTTCCGCATGGGGCTCGCCCTCTTCCTCTCCACCCTCTTCACCCTGGTCTACGCCCCCCTCGCCGCCAAGACCCGGCTGGAGCCCTTCTTGGTGGCCCTTCTGGACATCCTGCAGTCGGTGCCCGTCCTGGGGTTCCTGGCGGCCAGCGTGGGGGCCCTGGCGGCCCTCTTCCCGGGGAAGGCCCTGGGGTACGAGCTGGCGGCCGTCTTCGCCGTCTTCACCTCCCAGGCCTGGAACATGGCCTTCAGCTTCTACCAGTCCTTGAAGACCCTGCCCCGGGACCTGGACGAGGCCGCGCGGCTCTACCGCTTGCGGCCTTTCCAACGCTTCCTCAGGCTGGAGCTTCCCTTCGCCCTTCCGGGCCTGGTGTGGAACGCCATGATGTCCATGTCGGGAGGCTGGTTCTTCGTGGTGGCCTCCGAGGCCATCAGCGTGGGGAAGACGGAGGTGGACCTCCCGGGGGTAGCTCCTACCTGGCCCGGGCGCTGCAAGAGGGCAACCTCCCCGCCGTGGGCTACGCCACTTTGGCCATGTTCCTCACCATCCTCCTCTACGATCAGCTCTTCTTCCGGCCCCTGGTGGCCTGGAGCGAGCGCTTCAAGTACGAGGAGCGGCCCGGGGAGGCCCCGGCGCGAAGCTGGGTTTTGGACCTCTTGCGGCGCACCCGGGCGGCGCGGGCCCTGGGGGAGGCCTTGGCGGAGGCCCTCCTCCAGCGGGCCGTGGCCTGGAAGGGGGTACCGGCGGTGAGGGTTCGCCTTCCGGGGTTTCTTTGGCCTTCCCTCCTGACCTGGCGGGCCTGGGCGGGGCCTACGGCCTCCTGGCCTTCCTCCTTGCCCTGGGTCCGGGGGAGTGGCTGAAGGCGCTTTACCTTGGGTTTCTCACCCTCCTTAGGGTCCTGGGCATCATGGTCCTCGCCGCCCTGGTCTGGGTGCCCGTGGGGGTGGTCCTGGGGGGGAGGCCCGCCTTGGCGGTGCGGGTCCAGGCCCTCCTGCAATTTCTCGCCGCCTTTCCCGCCAACCTCCTTTACCCCTTCGCCGCCTACCTCCTCCTGCGCTACGGACTTTCCCTGGAGGTCTTCTCCGCGTTCCTCATGGCCTTGGGGACCCAGTGTACATCCTCTTCAACGTGGTGGCGGGGGCCATGAGCCTGCCCTCGGACCTCAGGGAGGCGGCCAGGGCCTACGGCCTGAAGGGGCCCCTCCTTTGGCGGCGGTTTCTTCTCCCCGGGGTCTTCCCCTACCTGGTCACGGGCTCATCACCGCAAGCGGGGGCACCTGGAACGCTTCCATCGTGGCCGAGGTGGTCTCCTGGCATGGGAAGACCCTGGAGGCCACGGGCCTTGGGGCTTACATCACCCAGGCCACGGAGGCGGGAGACGAGGGAAGGCTTCTTTTGGGCATCGTGGTCATGAGCGGCTTCGTGCTCCTTTTGAACCGCCTCCTCTGGCGCAGGCTCTACCGCCTGGCGGAGGAGCGGTTTAGGCTTTAGGAGGTGGGGCGTGGTCCTGCTGGAGGCCCGAAACGTGGGCAAGTTCTTCCGGACGGGGGACGGGGTGCACCGGGTCCTGGCCGGGGTGAGCCTGGAGGTGCGGGAGGGGGAGATCGTGGCCCTTTTGGGGCGGTCCGGGGGAGGGAAGAGCACCCTCTTAAGGATCCTCGCCGGGCTCATCCCCCGGATGAGGGGAGGTGCGTTTCAAGGGAAAGCGGGTGGAGGGTCCAGTGGAGGGCATGGCCATGGTCTTCCAGAGCTTCGCCCTCTTTCCTTGGCTCACCGTGCTGGAGAACGTGGCCTTGGGCCTCGAGGCCCGGGGGCTTCCCAAGGAGGAAAGGGAAAGAAGGGCCCGGGAGGCCATCGCCTTGGTGGGCCTCGAGGGCTTTGAGGAGGCGCTTCCCAAGGAGCTCTCCGGGGGGATGCGCCAGCGGGTGCTTCGCCAGAGCTTGGTGGTGGAGCCGAGATCCTCTTCATGGACGAGCCCTTCTCCGCTTTGGACCCCCTGACCGCCGAGGGCCTAAGGGAGGACCTCCTGGACCTCTGGGAAGCGGGGAGGCTCGGCACCAAGGCCATCCTCCTCGTCACCCACAACATGGAGGAGGCGGTGGCCCTGGCCGACCGGGCCTTGGTCCTCCAGGGTAGCCCGGCCCGGGTGGAGGCCGAGGTGGCCATCCGCCTTCCCCACCCCCGGGACCCCAAGGACCTGCGCTTCCTGGCCCTCACCGACCGCCTTTACGTGGAACTCACCCACCGGGAGGAGGTGGAGCGCCGGGTGGAAGAGGTGGCCTACCGCCTGCCCGAGGCCCCGGTGGGGGCCCTTTTGGCCCTGGTGGAAACCCTGGGGCGGCTTGGGGGCCGGGCCGACCTGCCGGTGCTGGCGGAGGAAGAGGGGTTGGGGGCGGACGACCTTCTGCCCCTCCTCGAGGCCTTGGCGCTTCTGGGATTTGCCAAGGTGGCGGAGGGGGACGTGGAGCTTTCCGCCGCGGGGTTTGCCCTGGCCGAGGCCGAGCTTTCCCGGCAGAGGGAGATCTTCGCCGAGCATCTCTTGCGCCACGTTTCCCTGGTGGCCGACCTTCACCGGGAGGTGCTGGCCCGGGGGCGGTTGCGGGAGGAGGAAGTGCTGGACAGGTTGGCGATGCGCCTTCCTCCCGAGGAGGCCAAGCGGGTGTGGCGCAGGCTCTTGGAATGGGGCCGCTTCGCCGGGCTTTTGGCCTACGACGAGCGGGCCCGCCTCCTTTTCCCGCCCGAGGAGGCGGAGGCCTAGGCGTTTCAGCCTGGTTTCAAGTGGGGTGCTAAGATGGGGGCGAAGGAGGTGGGCGTATGAGGGTGCTTGTGCCGTTCCTGGTGGCCCTGGGCCTGGCCTGGGCTACGGTTTCCGCATCCCCTTCCCTCCCCACCACCTGGCCGGAGGGGACCACCTTCGCCCTGGTGGACGCCGAGGGCCACGTGGTCTGGCAGCCGGGGGTGGATCTCCTCCCGAAAGCCCTGCAACAGGCCGCCTTCCTGCTCATCGCCCTGCCCGACGGCACCACCCACCAGGTGCCGGTGGCGGTGGAGGGCAAGGGAAAGGGGCTCGGCGAGGTCAAGCTCTGGGTGGACGGGAAGCCCGTGCCCTTGCCGGAGCTCCTGCACGCCA
>BBBL01000099.1 GCA_001311545.1 Thermus kawarayensis JCM 12314
CCCCTTCCCATGGGCCGCCCCGTGCGCATCACCGCCCAGGCGGGTCCGGGGCGGGAAGGGGTGCTCTCCATAGACCGCGAGGTGGGCCTGGGGGGCCAGGTCTTCCACAAGGCCGTCCTCACCCTGGCCGGGTACCTGCGGGGCACCTACGCCCAGGTGGGGGCCCTCTCCGCACGGTGAGCCTGGTCTTTGAGCAGAGCTACGGGGGCCTCGAGGGGGACTCGGCGGGGCTCGCCGAGCTCCTGGCCGTCCTCTCGGCCCTCTCGGGCCTGCCCTTAAGGCAGGACCTGGCGGTCACCGGGGCCATAGACCAGACGGGAAGGGTCCTGGCCGTGGGCCGGGTGACGGAGAAGGTGGAGGCTTCTTCCGGGTCTGCCAGGCCCTAGGACCCACCGGCACCCAAGGGGTGGTCCTGCCCAAGGCCAACCTCCCCCACCTCACCCTGCGGGAGGAGGTGGTGGAAGCGGTGGAGAAGGGGCGCTTCCACCTCTACGCCGTGGAGGAAGTGGACGAGGCCATGGAGCTCCTCTTCGGCCGCAAGGCCTACTGGGTGCACGAGCGGGTGCGGGAGGTTCTGGAGCACTTCCAGAAGCTGGAGAACGGGGAGGAGAAGTAAACTTAAGGGGATGGCCAAGAAAACACCCCCTTCCAAACGGCAGCTAGAACTGCGTCTGAGCGGCCAGATCTTTGAGATCCCGCCCCTCTGGGACGTCCTCCTCATCGGCCGCCTCGCTCCCATCGGCCCCGAAGCGGCGAGGCGCATGGCGGAAAGCCTGGCTCCCGGCCAGTTCACCCTCCTTAAGGTGGAGAAGGGGCCAGTGGAAGCCTTCCTGGTCCGGAAAAGCCTTCTGCGAGCCTGGCACCTGAGGCCCTGGAGGAGGTGCTCCTGGAAGAGCTTGCGCCTCTCCTTTCCGAGGAGCAAGTGGTGCGAGCCCAGGTGGAGGTGGTGCTTCACACGGGGAGGACCATCCGGTTAGACTAGATACAAATGCTCCGGGTAATGGAGGCCATGGCTTCGGACCCCATCCGGGTGAACTCCTGGACGAGCGTCCGGGAGGCCGCCCGGCTCATGGCCGAACGCCGGGTGGGAAGCCTGGTGGTGGTGGAAGACGGCCAGGTTCTCGGGGTGGTCACCAGCCGCGACCTCCGGGGGGCCCACCCCAACCGCTTGGTGGTGGACGTGCTCAAAGGACCCCCGGTGGCGATTTCCCCGGAGGCGAGCCTCTTGGAGGCCAAGGCCTGATGGAGGCCAAAGGCTGGAGAGGCTCTTGGTCATGCGGGAGGGAAGGCTTTTGGGCATTCTCACCCAAGGGACCCTGGCCTTCGCCCTGGGCCAGCACTTTGACCCCCTCACCGGCCTTCCCCGGGCCGACCTTCTGCGCCACCACCTGGAAAGCCTCCTGGCCCAGGGGAAGGACCCCACCCTTATCTTCGTGGACCTGGACGACTTCGGCCGCCTCAACAAGGCAAACGGCCACCCCTTCGGGGACCGGGTCCTAAAGGCCTTGAGCCAGCGGCTGAAGGGCTTCGCCCAAGACCTGGGTGGGGAAGCCTACCGCTACGGGGGGGACGAGTTCGCCTTGGTCTTTCCCCGGCCCCGACAGGTCCTCCTCCCCGCCCTCCCCGAGCTCCTGCAACCCTTAGAAGTGGAGGAGAAAGGGTGGGCTTCTCCGTGGGCGTGGCCGGGGGAAGGCGGCGGGGAGGGACGGGTACCGGCCAACCTCTCGGCCACCGCCGACGACCTTCTAAAGCTCGCCAGCCTGGCCTCCACCCACGCCAAGCGCCAAGGCGCAGGCTGGGCCCTGGCGGAGGCCCTCAAGGCGAGCGAAGGGGCTCCAGAAGGAGCGTTCTCCCCGGAGGCACCCCAAAGCGCATGGGGAGGTAGTCCCCCCGCCACCAAAGGGCCAGGAGGTCGGCGTAGTGGGGGGAAAAGAGGTGGCCCGACTGCCCCATAGGGTGGACGAAGAGGGAGTTTTCCGTGTCCGCGAGGTTCACGATCTGGCGGTAACTGGGCCGTGGCCCATGGCAAGGGTCTTGGGGTCAAAGGGGCCTACGTTCACCGTGTACCGGTCCCCGCCGAAGGCCACCTCCCGGTCGGAGAGGCGCTTTAGGGGCGTGTGGGTGAGGACGGCGTGGAGAAAGCGCGCCCGGTGGACCTCGCCCCAGGCCCTAACCCTTAAGGCCTCCTTCCGGTCCAAGGCCCTTTCCAGGGCGAGGGCGGCATAGTCCAGGCAGGTCTCGGCGTACTCCGTCTCTGGCTGGTCGCAGTTCCTATCCCCCTCCTTCAGGGCCCTCAGGAGGTAGCGGGGCTGGTCCCAGTAGGCCTCCCCCACCTCCCTCTCGGGAAGCCGGGTGAGCTCGGTGTACCAGAGGGCGAAGACCAGGGCCTCCTCCGAGGAGGCGGCCATGGTCCCGTCCCAGGCGAGGAGCCTTTCCCGAAAGGCCCGGCTCCTCTCGGAGAGGGGGGTGAGAAGCTCCAAAATGGGACGGAAGTCCCGGTAGAGGAGGCTCTTTTGGTCCTGCTGGATGGCCTTCATGTCCTCGAGGGAAAGCCTCTCCTTGGCCAGGAGGAGTTCCTCTATGCGCTCCGCCCGGTAGGCTCGGCCCAGTCGTAGGTGAGGGCGTAGGGAAAGCCTTTGGGGGTCACCTTGTGGTTGGCGGTGACGATATAGCCCCTTGGGGGGTTAAAGGCCCTGGGCCACTCCGCAGGGCTTCGGTAGCCCAGCCAGTCCCACTCCCCGTTCCCCGGCACCGGCACCATCCCCGTGTGCCCCTCCCTGCGGATGGGGAACTTCCCCGGGGCGATGTAGCCGATGTTGCCCTCCACGTCGGCGTAGACAAAGTTTTGGCTAGGGGCGGAGTAGGCTCCAGGGCCTTTTGAAATTCTTCCCAGTTTCTTGCCCGGTTCACCCCCAGGAAGGCCATGAGGATGTGGTCTTCCGGGTCCAGGCTCACCCAGCGGAGGGCCATGGGGGTCTTGGGAGGGTCCTTGAGGGCATCGGTGATCACGGGGCCAAAGACCGTCTCCCGTACCTTCAGAACCTCCTCCTTCCCGCCCTTCACCCGGATCCTTTCCTCCCGCACCCCGTAGGACGACCCTCCCCTTGTAGCGGTAGCCCCGCCCTTCCACCTCCTCCAATAGGTACAGGTCCTCCACGTCCGCCCCCACGTTGGTCACCCCCCAGGCGATGCGGTCGTTCCTACCGATGACGATGCCGGGAAGACCTGGCAAGGAGGCGCCCATGGCCCTAAGCCCCGGGGCCTCGAGGGCCATGAGGAACCAGAGGCTCGGGGCCTGGAGGGCGAGGTGGGGGTCGTTGGCCAGGAAAGGCTTTCCCGTGGCGGTGCGGCTTCCCGCCACCACCCAGTTGTTGCTGGCCTCCACAAAGCGGGGCGGGGCCACTTGGAGGAGGGCGGAGGGCGCCTCCTCCCGCTTGAGGGGAAGCCTGAGGTCCTCCGCCCTGAGCACGGTGGGAGCGTCCTCGGGGTAAGGGGGCATGAGCTCGAGAAGCCTCTCCGGGCTTACCCCCCGGGCGAGGAGGCGGTGGCGCTTTAGCTCCTCCTCCCAGTTCCCCGAAAGGTCGTAACTCATCATCTTAGCCCAGACCAAAACGTCGGGGCCCGTCCAGGGCTCGGGGCGGAAACCGAGGAGCCTGAACTCCAAGGGCAAGGAGGCGCCGCTCGCCAAAAAGGCGTTCACCCCGGCGGCGTAGGCGTCCACCGCCTCCTTCTCCTCGGGGTAGAGCCTTTCGTAGGCGCTCCTGGCCGCCCGGTAGAAGCCCCAGGTGCGGAGGAAGCGGTCCTGGGGCAGGGTAGCCTCCCCCAGGACCTCGCTCAAACGCCCCTGGCCTACCCGGCGCTGGAACTCCATCTGCCAGAGCCTCTCCTGGGCGTGGACGAAGCCCTGGGCGAAGAAGAGGTCCCTAAGCGTCGCCGCCCGGATGCGCACCACCCCCTTGCCGTCCCGCACCACCTCCACCGGAGCGGAAAGCCCCTTCAAGGCGATGCGGCCCTCCTCTTGGGGCAGGAAAGACCTCAGGTAGAGGTACCCCGAAAGGGCCAGGAGAAGGACGAGGAGAAGCCCTAAGCCCAAAAGCCAAGCCATCGCCCGCAAGAAGCGCTTCATGGTTGGGAGGAAGCATACCATAACCCCATGGACCTCCTGCGCGCCTCCTTGAGCGGGGTTTTCCTTGGGCTTCTCTTTTACCGCCTGGGCCTTCCGGGCGGGGCCGTGGTGGGGGCCATGCTGGGCACGGGCCTCCACCAGCTCCTCGCCTCCCCCGCCCCCATCCCCAAGGGCCTGGACCTCGCCGTACAGCTTGCCGCCGGGGTCTTGGTGGGGCTTTCCTTCCGGAAGGAGCTCCTCTCCCCCAAGCTCCTCCCCTATGCCCTCCTCAACGCCCTCGCCTTCCTCGCCCTCGCCCTCCTCCTCGCCTTCCTCCTGGCCAAGCCCCTGGGCCGGCCCCCTCAGGCCCTTCTCTTCGCCCTGGCCCCGGGAGGGATCACGGGCATGGGGCCCCTAAGCCAGGCCGAGGGGGGAAGCCCCGCCCTGGTAGGCGTCTTCCACACGGTGCGCGTCCTCGCCCTCTTCCTCCTCGTCCCCCTCCTCGCCCGGCTTCTCAGGTAGAGTGAAGGCATGCAGCTAGAGTTCCTGGAAAACGGCCCCATCCGGGTGGAGGGCAAGCGCTTCGTGGTGCGCGTGGGGGAGAAGGAGGAGGTCTTAGAGCGCCCGCGGGTCTTCCTCTGCCGCTGCGGGGGTTCGGGGAACAAGCCCTTCTGTGACGGCACCCACAAGCGGATCGGCTTCCAGGCCCCGGGCGGGGTCTTGGAGGTGGAAAGCGACTGACCCGCTGGTCAATCCCGGCCAAAGGAGGTAGACTCCGGGGGCTATGGGTGCCATGCGCTACCGGAAGCTCGGCAAGTGGGGCCTGAAGGTCTCCGAGATCTCCCTGGGGGCCTGGGTGACCTTCGGGGACGCGGTGAAGGACAAGGAGACGGTCCGGGAGATCGTTAGAATCGCCTACGAGGGCGGGGTGAACTTCTTTGACAACGCCGACGTCTACGCCAAGGGCCTGGCCGAGGAGATCATGGGGGAGGTCCTGAAGGAGTTCCCCCGGCACACCCTGGTCCTCTCCACCAAGCCTACTGGCCCATGTCCGAGGATCCCAACGACCGGGGCCTAAGCCGCAAGCACCTCCTGGAGAGCATCACGAAAAGCCTCAGGCGCCTTAAGACCGACTACGTGGACCTCTTCTTCGCCCACCGTTTCGACCCCGAGGTCCCCATGGAGGAGATCGTCTACGCCATGCACACCCTCGTGGAGAAGGGGTACGCCCTCTACTGGGGCACCTCGGAGTGGCCCGCCGCCCGCATCGCCGAGGCCGTGGCTTTCGCCAGGGGAAACGGCCTCCACCCGCCCGTGGTGGAGCAGCCCCAGTACTCCATGCTCTACCGGGAACGGGTGGAAAACGAGATTCTTCCGGAAGCGGAGCGCTTCGGCCTGGGCCTCGTGGTGTGGAGCCCCCTGGCCATGGGCATGCTCACGGGGCGGTACGACGGGGGCATCCCCGAGGAGAGCCGCTTCGCCCGCTACCCCCAGTTCGCCGAGCGCTTCCTCACGGAGGAGAACCGTAAGAAGGTGCTCAAGCTCAAGCAGGTGGCGGACGAGCTCGGCCTCACCCGCACCCAGCTCGCCCTGGCCTGGGTCCTGAGGCTTCCCGGGATCAGTAGCGCCATCACCGGGGCCACCCGCCCCGAGCAGATCCGGGAAAGCCTGGGAGCGGCGGGGGTGGACCTGCCGAAGGAGGCCCTGGCGAAGATTGAGGCCATCCTAAAGGGCGAAGACTAAGTGCCCGCGCCGCAATCGGGCCCGGACGCAAGGCCAAGGGGCGTCCCTCCAGTGTGGCTTCCTTCCCTCCCAAGGAAAGAGGGGGCCTGTAGGCTTCCCCTATGGGCAAGCCTCTCCTCGCCCCCGCTCTCCGCCTGCTGGAAGAGGGGCGGGACCGGGAAGCCCTGGCCTTTCTCCTTCCTCCCCAGGAGGGCCCTTTGGAAGCAGAGCGCCTCGCCCTTCTCGGCTTCGTGGAAGCGAGGCGGGGAAACCTTCAGGCCTACCGCGCCCTGGCCCTGGAGGCCGCCCAAAGGGCCCAGACCCCCCTT
>BBBL01000100.1 GCA_001311545.1 Thermus kawarayensis JCM 12314
GGAAGCCCTGGCCCTGGACCTGGCCCTCACCGCCCACGAGGCCCCCTTGGTGGGCGGCACGGTCTACGGGGTAGCCCTGGCAGTAAGCTTCTAGGAGGTGATCTGTGAAGCGCGTTTTCTTCCTGGCAAGCCTTACCCTGGTCCTCGCGGCCTGTAGCGGCCACACGGTCCACCGGCTGGAGGTGGACCTCCTGAGCTTCGTCCCCGAGGGAAGCCGCACCGGCACCCTCAGCCTCACCCAAACCGAGGTGTACCTGCCGAGGACCGCGCCGGGCAGGAAATCCCCGTGCGGGGAGAGGAGGCCCTAGAGGACGGGCGGATCGCCCTCCAAGTGAGGCTTCAGAACACGGGTACCCTTCCCGCGGACCTTGCCCTCGAGGTCCGGGCGGGCCCCCGGGACGATACCGACCTCTACGACGGCACGGGAGGGGACTTCGCCGTGAAAACCGCCTCCCTCACCCTGAGCCCTGGGGAGGCAGGAACCCTGGACGGAAGCCTCGCCATAGGGCCCGGCGACCCCCTCTACGCCCTCATCAAGAGGGGCACCTTCCGCCTCGGGGCCCGGGTTCAGGTGAGGAGTGGCGATGAGGTGCGCTACGCCCTGGAGAAGGCCGAGGTGGTCCTCCGCCTGAGGTTTTTCAACCTGATCCCCAGCCCCTAGCGGTCGGCGAAGAGGTAGAGGGCCTCCATCAAGGCCTCGGGATAGTCCCGGGGCCTAAGGCCTTTCTTCTCCAGGCGGAAGCCCGGGGGGTACTGGGTGGGCTCCACCCGGAAGGGGAGGCCCTTGAGGCCCCGGGCATCGTAGTCCAGGGGGTAGCGGGGGAAGACCACCTCCAGGTGGGTGAGGCCCTCCGCGATGGACACCACCCCCTTTCTCTCCGCCACCAGGCGGAGGCGGGTGAGGTTGACGAAGTTCTCCGCCTCCTCAGGGAGAGGCCCGTAGCGCTCCCTTAGCTCCCGCACCAGGCGGGAGACCTCGGCGAGGCTTTCCGCCTCGGCGAAGCGGCTGTAGTAGCGGCTCCGGGCCTCGAGGCTCGGGACGTACTCGGCGGGCAAGCGGGCGGAGACCCCCAGGTCCAGGGTGACGTGGGGCCTCTCCTCCTTCACCTCCCCCTTGAGCCTCCTCAAGGCCTCCTCCAGAAGCTCCGTGTAGACCTCGAGGGAAAGGGCCCGGATGTGCCCGTGCTGCTCGGGGCCCAAGAGGTTTCCCACCCCCCTTATCTCCATGTCCCGCTCCGCCAAAAAGTGGCCCGAACCCAGGTCCGAGAGGTCGGCGATGGCGGCGAGGCGCTTTTCCGCCCCCTCGGTGAGGCGGGGCGGGTGGAAGAGGTAGGCGTAGGCCTCCTCCTCCCTCCGCCCCACCCGGCCCCGGAGCTGGTACAAGGTGGCGAGGCCCAGCCGGTCCGCCCGCTCAATGAGGATGGTGTTCGCCTCGGGCACGTCCAGCCCCGCCTCGATGATGGTGGTGGCGAGGAGGAGGTCGTACGCCCCCTCGGCGAAGAGGAGCATGGTCTCCTCTACGAGGCCCTCGGGCATCTGGCCGTGGACCACCCCGATGCGGGCCTCGGGGACAAGGTTTTCCAGAAAGCGCCTCCTGGCCTCTATGGAGGCCACCCGGTCGTGGACGTAGAAGACCTTGCCCCCTCGCGCAAGCTCCAGGAGGATGGCCTCCCGCACCAAAAGGGGGTCAAAGGGGGCGAGGAAGGTCTTGATGGCTTCCTGCCGGGAGGTGGGGTCTTTATGCTGGAGAGGTCCTTCAGGCCCACCAGGGCGGAGTAGAGGGTGCGGGGGATGGGGGTGGCGGAGAGGTAGAGGGTGTCCACGTTCTCCTTGAGCTCCCGGATCCGCTCCTTCTGGGCCACCCCGAAGCGGTGCTCCTCGTCCACGATGAGGAGGCCGAGGTCCTTAAAGCGCACGTCAGGCTGGAGGAGGCGGTGGGTGCCGATGACGATGTCCACCGTGCCCTGGGCCAGGCCCTCAGGAGGGCCTCCTCCTCCTTCGGGGGGGTGAAGCGGGAAAGGACCCCCACCCTCACGGGAAGCCCCCGGAAGCGCTCCCTAAAGGTCTTCCCGTGCTGCTCGGCGAGAAGGGTGGTGGGCACCAGGAAGGCCACCTGGGCCCCGTGCCCCACCACCCGGTGGGCGGCCCTGAGGGCCACCTCGGTCTTGCCGAAGCCCACGTCCCCCGAGATCAGGCGGTCCATGGGGTGGGGGCTTTCCAGGTCGCGGAGGACCTCCTCCAGGGCCTGCCTCTGGTCGGGGGTGAGCTCGTAGGGGAAGCCCTCCTCCACCAAGGGGTCCCAGTCGGGCAAGGGGGGGAAGGCCCGGCCGGGGGTGGCCTTCCTCTTGGCGTGAAGGACAAGAAGGCGCTGGGCCAGCTCCTCCACGTCCTTCCTCGCCCGCTCCTTGGCCCGTTGCCACTCGTTCTTTCCCAGGGAGGAAAGCTCCGGGGGGTCGTCCGTGGTGCCGGGGTGGCGCTTGAGGAGGGGAAGCTGCTCCACGGGCAGGTAGAGCCTTCCCTCCCCCCGGTAGCGGAGGACCAGGTAGTCCCGCTTGACCCCCAGAACCTCCCGGGTCTCCAGGCCCAGGAACTGGCCGATGCCGTGCTCGGGGTGGATGAGGAAGTCCCCCGGGGAAAGGGCCCCGGGGTCACTAAGCCCCTCCCCCGCCCTAAGCCTCGCCCGCGCGCTCCCCGTGGCGAAGACCAGGGCCTCGGTGAGGAAGACGTCCTCGCCCCACTTGGCCCCCCCCTCAAAGCTTCCCCAAAGGAGGGTAAGCCTCCCCTTGGGACCGGGAAAGCGTTCCTGGACCAAGGGAGAGAAGGCCTGGAGGCGCCTTTTCAAGTAGTCCAGGGTGCGGGCGTGGGCCACGAAGAGGTGGACCCGCTTCCCCTCCTTAAGCCACTGGGCCAGGTCCCTCTCCAGGGCCTTTAAGCTCCCCCGGTAGGGGCAAGGGGTTCCACCCCAAGCTCCAGAGGAGGAAGCTCCAGTCCGCTCCCCAGGGCCACCAGGGGCCTTCCCGAGAGGAGGGGCCAAAGGGCCTTGGGGGCCAGGGCGGGGGTGTCCAGGTACACGGGCCCGGGGAAGTGGAGGATTTTTTTGGGAGGTGAAGCCTCCGCCTTACCGGGCTTGGGCAGGAGGAGGTGGCGCCTCCTCTCCTCTCCCCCAACGAGAAGCCTCTCCAGCTCGTCCCCGAAAAACTCCAGGCGGACCTCACCCAGCTCCACCACCTCCCCCAAGACCCGGTAGTCCTCGTCCCGGGCGTAGCCCATCTTGAGAAGGCGGGAAAGGAGGGCCTCCCTGGGGTAGGGGCGGCCTACCTCCAGAAGGAGGCGCCAGGCCTCCGGATCCTCGGGGAAGGGGCTTAGGGCCTCCTCGTAGGAGAAGAGAAAGAGGGCCTTCTCCTCCAGGGCCTCGAGGCCCGGGTTCACGTAGACCCTGGCCCCAAAGGCGGAGAGGTCCTGGTAGCGCCTTAGCTTCTCCTCGGGAACCAGAAGGAGGGCGGGGGGCGTTTCGCGGGCGAAAAGAAGGGCCGCCACCACCTGCGGAAGCGCCAGGCGGTGGCCGTAGAGCCTTTCCAGGGCGATCTCCATGCCGCCACGGCCCCGAAGGGCCAACGGCTATTCTACCGCGTAGGCGTGGACCGCCAAGCCCCTAGGCCCACGTTGGCGGCGATGGTGGCCCCCGAGCGGGTGATCCGTCCCCGCTCCAGGCGCAAGGCGCTCTCCAGGCCCCGCTTTAGACCCTCAATCCACTCGCTTTGGGCCTCGGAGTGGGCGATGGTGATGCGGGCGGTGCGCCCTTTGAACTCGGAGACCACCAGGCGGGCCAGGGTTTCGGGCACGGCGTTCTCCCGAACCACCCGGAGGAAGCGGATATGCCCCTTCTCAATGCGCAGGATGGGCCTCAAGCCCAGGAGGTTCCCCACCACCTCGCCAAACCGGGGCAGGCGGCCGTTCCGGGCCAGGTGGGAGAGGTCGGCCACGCTGAAGTAGAGGCTGGAGCGCTTGAGCCTCTCCATCTCCCGCACCACCGCCTCTTCCTCCGCCCCTTGCCTTAGCATCTCCACCGCCCGGAGGACCATGGCTCCAAGCCCGGCGGAGACCATCCCCGAGTCCACCACCCGGATGCGGGTGGGAGCCACCCTTAAGGCCGCCTCCCGGGCCCTTTCCACGGTCTTGGAGAGCTCGCCGGAGGCGTGAAGGGAAAGGAGCCGGTCGTACACCTGCAGGTGGCGCTCGTAGACCTCGGCGAAGTCCTCCACGCTGGGAGGCTCGGTCACGGGCTCGGCCCCGGCGCGCATGGCCTGGTAAAGGGCATCGGGGGTGAGCTCCTGCCAGTCCTTGTAGCGGCGCCCGGCCAGGTGCACGTAGATGGGCACCAGGCCCACGGCCTCTTCCTGGAGAATCTTGGGGGAGAGGTCCGAAGCGGTGTCGGTCACCAGCCCTAGGTCCACGCCCCCCATCTTATACCAGGTCAAAACACCCTCCCCTATAATGGCGGAGGCATGCTTCTGGTCACCGGCTTTGAGCCCTTTGGGGGCCTGGCCCACAACCCCTCCCAGGCCATCCTCGCCCTCCTGCCCGAGGCCTTGGGAGGCGTTCCCCTGCGCAAGGCCCTCCTCCCCGTGGACACCGAGAAGGTAGGGGGGTCCTTCAGGTCCTGTATGCGGAAAGGCCCCGGGCGGTGCTCCATCTGGGACTTGCCGAGGGCAGGCCCCTTCTTTCCCTGGAGCGCCTGGCGGTCAATCTCCTGGACTTTGAACGCCCCGACAACGGGGGGAAAAGGCTTCAGGATACCCCGGTGATCCCAGGGGGCCCCTGGCCCTCGAGGCCCGATTTCCCCTCAAGCGCATCCTTTCCCGCTGGCGGGAGGCGGGGATTCCCGGAAGGCAAAGCCTCTCCGCAGGGAGCTACCTCTGCAACCAGGTCTTCTACCTCTCCCTGTACCATCTGCCCGAAAGCGTCCCCGTGGGCTTCATCCACCTGCCCCCAGACGAAACCCTGGCCCTGGCCAAAGGAGGGGGTTACGTGCCCCTCAAGGAGCAGGCCCGGGCGGTGAGGATGGCCTTGGAGGACCTGTGAGGGTTCTCTTCCTCACGGACGCCCAGCGCATCGGCGGGAGCGAGGTCTACCTAAGGGAGATGCTCCCCCGGCTTAGGCGCCTCGGCCTCGAGGCCGAGGCGCCCTGCCCATGGCCGAGGGCAACCACTCCATCCGGGAAGCCTTGGCGGGCCAGGGGGTCCCGGTCCACGCCTACCAGCATTTAGGAGAACTTCCCCAGGACGTGGACCAGGTGGTGGCCTCCGCCTGGTACCCGCAAAGCTACCGCCGCTTCTTCGCCCGCTATCCCAGGCTCACCCTCCTGATCCACGACCAGGTGGAGGTTTTCTACCCTTCGGGGGGCGCTACCTCTACCGCCTGGGCTACCGGCTCCTCCAGGTACCCAATCTAAGGCGGGCCAAAGCGGTCCTCACCGTCTCCCGCTGGGCAGCCCGGTGGCTTGAGGAGGTGCACGGGGTTAAAGGGGTACGCGCCGTGCCCAACGGAGTGGACACGGAACGCTTCCGGCCACCCCTTCCCGGGGAGAAAGAGGCTCTTAGAGCGCGGTATGGCCTCGGCGGTCCCGCCGTCCTCGTCTCCGCCCGCATGAGCCCGGAGAAGAACCACCTGGCCGTCCTCCTCACCGCAAGGCTCCTTCCCCAGGTAGACTTTCTCCTGGTGGGGACCGGGGAGCTTCTGGGCCTTTGGCGCAAGACGGCAAGCTTTTGCGGCTTGGGAACGTGCGCTTCCTGGGCCGGCGGGAGGACATGCCGGAGCTCTACCGGGCGGTGGACGCCGTCCTTCTCCCCACCCTGGGGGAGAACCAGAGCCTGGCCACCCTCGAGGCCATGGCCTCCGGCCTCCCCGTGGTCACCACACCCATCCCGGCCCAGGCGGAGCTCATCCAGGACGGCCTCACCGGCAGGCTCGTCCCCCCTCACCCCAGGCGGCTGGCCCAGGCCCTCCGGGAGGCTAGCCCGGAGCTTGGGAAACGAGCGCGGACCTTCGTGGAGCAATCTCACACACTGGAGGACGCCGCCCAGAAGCTTGCCCAGGCTCTACAAGAGATCCAGGAGGAGGGA
>BBBL01000101.1 GCA_001311545.1 Thermus kawarayensis JCM 12314
CCACCAGGTGGGGGCCGAAGCCTCCCCCTTGAGCCACCTCTCCGGGGGGGTGAGCTCCATCTTGGGCACCTGGGCCAGGAGGCGGCCCTCGGGGTTATAGAAGAGGGCCAGGTTCTGGAAAAGGGGCGTGCGGGCGAAGCGCCCCCGGGCGAGCTCCTCCTCGTAAGGCGGGGAGAGGAGGGAGCCGGAAAGGAGGTAGGTCCCGAAGGCCCGGGCGGCCTCGGCCATGACCCGGTGGAAGACCCCGTAGGCCCGCCTGGCCCGCCGCCAGGGGAGGAGGGGGTCCTTGAGGAGGTCCTTCCCGGAAACCTCCCCCTCCAGGTGGAGGAGGAGGGGGAGGCCGAAGAGCTCGGGGAAGGCGGCAAGCCTCGGGGAGGGGGTGCCTTCCAAGGGCTTCAGGAGGGCGAAGACCCGCTCCCGAAAAGCTTCCTCCCAGCGGTAGGCCTCCGGGATGACCTCCGCCTGGAGGACCAGGAGGGTGCGGAAGGGCACCCCCTCAGTTTAAAGGCCCTGGGCCAGGATGTAGACCCCCATGGCCACCAGGAAGAGGGCGAAGCCCCGCTTCAGGCCCTCCTGGGGCAGGCCCACGGCGACCCTCCCCCCGAGGAAGCTCCCCAGGGTGCCCACCAGGATAAAGAGCCCCGCCACCGGGTAGTTCACCGAAAGGCCCAGGGCGGGGAGGAGGTGGAGGTACTTGTAGAAGCCGGCGAAGGACTTCATGGCGATGATGAGGAGGCTCGTCCCCACGGCGAGGTGCATGGGAAGCCCCCCCAGGAGGACCAAAGCGGGCACGATGAGGAAGCCCCCGCCCACTCCCACGAACCCGGTGAGGGCGCCCACGAAAAGGCCATCCAGGACGATCTTCCAGGGCTTGCGCTTCCCCGGCGTTGTGCGCAAGGGGGTGGGCCTGGCCATGAAGTAGGCGGCGAGGACCATGACCAGGGCGAAGGTGAGAAGCTGCACCTCCCCGGAGACGAACTGGGAGAGCCATGCCCCGAGGTAGGTGCCCGCCATGCCGGGTAGACCGAAGAAGAGGACGTTCCGGAAGTCCACAAGCCCCCTCAGGGCGTAGGGGACCGCCCCCAGAAGGGCGATCCCCCCCACGATGAGGAGGCTTTCGGCGATGGCCTGCTTGGGGGGCTCCCCCAGGAGGTAGACCAGAACGGGCACGGTGAGGATGGACCCCCCGAGCCCAGAAGCCCCAGGGAGAGGCCCACGAGCAGGGCGCCGAGGAGGGCCAGGGTCATCGCTCCACCGGGAACCCCGCCCCCATCCAGGCGTAGGTCCCCCCTTCCAGGTTGTAGACCTTCTCTCCGGGGAAGCCCTGCTGCACCAGGAAGTCGGCGGCCACCCCGGAGCGGTTCCCCGAGTTGCACACGAGAGGATGGGCCGGTCCTGGGGGAGCTCGGAAAGCCTCTGGGGCAGGGTGGAAAGGGGGATGTTCACGGCCTTGGGGAGGTGGCCTTCCCGGTACTCCCACTCCTCCCGCACGTCCACCACCAAGGCCTCCTCCAAAAGCCTCGCCGCCTCGTGGCCCCACCTCCTTAAAGGGGGTGGCGGCGTAGCCCACCTCCACCGGGGTGGTGTCCACGGGGAGCCCCGCGCGGTACCAGCGGACGATGCCCCCCTCCAGGTTGTAGACCCCCGTCCACCCCTGGGCGCTGAGCCAGGCCGCCGCCTGCCAGGAGCGGTTGCCCGTGCGGCAGTAAAGGACCACGGCTGGTCCTTGGGGATCTCGCCGTGGCGGGCCAGGAACTCGGAGAGGGGGAGGAGCCTGGCCCCCGGGATCCTGGCCTGGGCGTACTCCTCCACCTCCCGCACGTCCACGAAGAGCACGCCTTGGTCGTATAGCCTTTTGGCCTCTTCCGGGCTTAGGTCCTTGACCTGGGTCTCGTACATGGCTGGCCTCCTTCAGGCCTCCACCAGCTCCTCGCCCTTCACCACCGGGTAGCCCGCCTCCTGCCAGGCCCGGATCCCCCCGGTGAGGTTGAGGGCGTTCCTCAGGCCGTGGGCCAGGAGGGCGCTGATGGCGGTGCTGGAGCGGTCCCCGCCCACGCAGTGGACCAGGAGGGGCCGGTCCTTGGGAAGCTTGTCCAGGTGGGCCAGGACGCGGCCGGCGTGGAGGTTCAGGGCCCCGGGGATATGCCCGGCCAGGTACTCGTCCCTCCCCCGGACGTCCAGGATGACGGCGCTCCCCTTTGCCCAAAGCTCCCTGGCCTCCTTGACGGAGATCTGGGGGACGGTCTCCAGCTCGCCCTGGGCGTAGCCCTCAAGCCCCGGGATGTACCCCACCACCTCGTCCAGGCCGATGCGAACCAGGGCCCGGGTGAGCCTCTCCACCTCGCTGGGGTGGGCCAGGAGGACGAGGGGCTGGCCGTAGGGGAGGAGCCACCCCGCCCAGGTGGTGAAGTTCTTCCCGGCGGGGATGTTGATGCTCCCGGGGAGGTGCCCCCCGGCGAAGGCGAACTTGTCCCGGGTGTCTACCAGGATGGCCCCCTCTCCCAACCAGCGCGCGAACTGGGCCGGGGTGAGGCGGCCCGGGTGGGGGATGCCTCCCAGGATGGGCATCCCGTCCCGGTTGAGCCGCTTCATCTCCTTGAAGTAGGTGGGGGCCTCGGGCTGGCCCTGGAGGAGGGCCCGCACGAAGCCTTCCTCGTCGTTCTTCTCCAGGTACTCCGCCCACCAGGCGTGGCGGCGCTCGTAGCCCACGGTGGTGGCGGGAAGTGCCCCAAGCGCCTTGCCGCAGGCCGAGCCCGCCCCGTGGCCGGGCCAGACCTGGACGTGGTCGGGAAGGGTGAGGAACTTCTCCTGGAGGCTTTGGAACATCCGCCTGGCCCCGGGGACGGCCGTGCCCTTGATCCCGGCCGCCTCCTCCAGGAGGTCGGGCCGCCCCACGTCCCCCACGAAGACGAAGTCCCCGGTGAGGAAGAGGAGGGGCTCCTCGGTCACCGCCCCGTCCGCCACCAGGAAGGAGAGGTGCTCGGGGGTGTGGCCCGGGGTGTGGACCGCCCGGACGCGGATGTTCCCCACCCCAAACTCGTCCCCGTCCTTGAGGAGGACGTGGGGGAAGCCCTCCAGGTTCTTGTACTTCCAGTTCTCGTCCCCCTCGTCGGAGAGGTAGAGGGTAGCCCCCGTGCTTGGCGAGCTCCCGGGCCCCCGAGAGGTAGTCGGCGTGGATGTGGGTCTCGGCGATGGCGGTGATGCGGAGGCCGAGGCTCTGAGCGAGCTCCAAATAGACGTCCACGTCCCGCCTGGGGTCCACCACCAGCGCCTCCCCGGTGGCGGCGCAACCCAGGAGGTAGCTCATCTGGGCGAGCCCTTCTTCGTAGATTTGGCGGAACACCATGGCTTTACCTCCTAGATGGGACCTTTGTCCCTACGGCCCAAATATACCCCACGGGGGTAATGGGTGTCAACCGCCCCCAAAGTCTCCCGGGCCCCTGTACGTTGACGGCCACCCCTGCTATAGTGTTTGAAGGACCTACTACGGGGGTATCCGGGAGGAAACATGGCGCTACTAGGACCCAAGGAACAGGAAATCGTGCGCGAGCGGCTCGCTAACCTCACCCGGGACGTGGAGCTGGTGCTCTTCACCGACACCTCCACCCTCATCGCCCCGGGCAGGGAGCCCTGCATGTACTGCAAGGAGACCAAGCAGCTTATGGAGGAGCTTTCTGCCCTCTCCGATAAGCTCCACCTGGTGGTCTACGACCTGGCCACCCCGGAGGGGAGGGAGATAGCCCAGGCCTACAAGGTGGAGGCCGCCCCCACCCTGATCCTCCGGGAGAAGGGCTCGGAGGCCCTCAACCTCCGCTACCGGGGGATCCCTGCGGGCTACGAGTTCGCAAGCCTCCTGGAGGACATTGAGATGCTGGGCCGGGACGGCCACGGCCTGCCCGAGAACGTGGTCCAGGAGCTCAACAACCTCCCCGAGGAGGTGGTCCTCCAGGTCTTCGTCACCCCCACCTGCCCTACTGCCCGCAGGCGGTGCGCACCGCCCACCGCATGGCCTACGCCTCCCCCAAGGTGTGGGGCGAGATGATTGAGGCCAACGAGTTCCCCGAGCTTTCCAACCGCTACCACATCCACGGGGTGCCGGACACGGTCATCAACCACGGCAAGGAGCGCATTCTCGGGGCCCAGCCCCTTTCCCAGTTCCTCCAGGCCATCCGTAAGGCCGTGGGGGTGAAGGCCTAGCATGACCCGCCGCGCCCTTCTTGGCTTCAAGGTAGCTTCGCTGATCCTCGCCCTCCCCTTGGTCCTCGCCGCCTGCGGGCCCAAGGGGAGGTACCAGAACGTGGCCCCGGAGGAGCTTTACCGGGCCCTGGGGTCCGGGGCGGTGGTGGTGGACGTGAGGACCCCGGAGGAGTTCGCCCAGGGGCACGTCCCCGGGGCGGTGAACCTGCCTTTAGAGGCCGTGGCCCAGTGGGCCGACACCCTGCCCAAGGACCGCCCCGTCTACCTCTACTGCCGTAGCGGAAACCGCAGCCAAAAGGCGGCGGAGTACCTGAAGAACAAGGGCTACACCAACCTCTACAACGTGGAGGGCGGGGTGCTGGCCATAGAGCGGGCGGGGTACCCCTTGGTCCGGTGATGGACGCGCTTCAGGTGGGGCCCTTCGCCCTGCCCTGGGCCAGGGTGCAGGTGGCCCTGGCCCTTCTCCTCCTGGTGGGGGTGGCGGAGGTCCTGGCCCGGCGGGTGGACAAAAGGCTTTCCCCCTGGGCCAGGGTGCCGTTCTGGTGGGGCTTTTGGGGGCGCGGCTTGGTTTCGTTCTGGAAAATGCTTCCGTTTACGCCAGGGACCCCCTTTCGGTCTTCTACTTCTGGCAAGGGGGGTTTGACCCCTGGTGGGGTATTTTGGCAGGAGGGGGGTATACGCTCATGACCTTGCCCAGACACCTTTGGCGGTACGCCCTGGGGGCGGCCCTGGCGGCGGGGCTGGTGGCGGGGGTCCTCTTCACCCGTCAGGGGAGGGTGGAGGAGGGCGCCTTCCCGCCCTGATCCTGTCCACCCTGGGCGGGACGGAGGTGAACCTGGAGAGCTTCCGGGGGAGGCCCGTGGTCCTCAACGCCTGGGCCACCTGGTGCCCGCCCTGCCGGAGGGAGTTGCCCATGATGGCCCGCCTCGCCCAGGAGAACCCCGGGGTCCACTTCCTCTTCGTGAGCCAGGGGGAAGGCCCATTGGTGGTGCGGCAGTTTCTGCAGGAGAGGGGCCTCGAGGTCCAGTGGGTCCTCCTGGACCCTGAGACCCGTCTCTCCCAGGCCCTGGGCATCCAGGGGCTACCCACCACCTTCTTCTTTGACGGGGAGGGGAGGCTGGTGGCCCGGCACCTGGGGGAGCTTTCCGAGGCCCTCCTTCTGGGCTACCTCCGGGCCCTCCGCTAGGCGCTGGCGGAAAGCAGGGTCTCCTTCCCTTCCACCAGGGTCTTCAGGTGCACGGGGCGGCCCCAGAGGCGGTGGAGGTTTTCCAGGACCGCCTGGGTCCGCTTGAGGTCCAGCCCCACCCCCTCGTAGGCGTGGACCAAAAGGAGCTCCCCGCGGTTTTGGTAGTTGGCGTCCACCAGCTCCACCAGGGGGTAGCCCAGGTTGGTGAGGCGGAAGAGGAGGGCCCTCTTGGCCTCCTCAAAGCGGGGTAGGTCCTCGGGGGAAAGGAGGCCGCGCCTTAGGGCGAACTCCGGCGCAGGAACTCCTCCAGGAAGCTCAGGTCGGTGTAGACCGTGCGCACCTGGAAGAGCTTCCGCCGCCCCTCCCCCGTGGGCTTCTCGTAGCGGAGCCTTTCCCCCAGGGGGAGGGCCTCGTACTCGGGGCCAAAGCGCCCCTTGTCCCAGCGCTCCTCCACCTCCTGGAGGAGGAGGTAGCCCAGGCGGTAGGGGTTCAGGCCGTGAGGGGCGAGGAGGCCTGCCTGCATCTCGGCGAACTCCAGGGCCTCCTCGGGGGTGAGGAGGGGGAGGAGGAGCTCGTGTGCCAGTAGGTGGCCCAGCCCTCGTTGAGGATCTTGGTGGCCCCCTGGGGCACGTAGTACAGGCTTTCCTCCCGCAGGATCTCCAAGATGCCTTTCTGCCAGGGGGCCAGGG
>BBBL01000102.1 GCA_001311545.1 Thermus kawarayensis JCM 12314
CCAAAAGCCCCCCGCCAGCCCCCCCCATGGCGTCCAGGTAAACCACCCCGGGGCGTTCCTTGGGTATCTCCCGGCGCTTTGCAGGAGAAGATCCAAGTACGCTTCCTGAGGTCCAGGAGGGCGTAGCCTCCCCTGGCCTCGGGAGGCGCCTCGGGCAGGGCCAGGACCTCGCCGGGAAGGGGCTTCCCCGCCTTAAGGCGGAGCTTGACCCTTGGAAGCGGGGGGGTCTGCGGCTTGCCGTGAGGTAGAGGCCGGCGGCCTCCTGGGCGTGGAGGGCGTAGCCGAAAAGGGGAAAGGGCGCAGGCCCCTGGAGGAGGTGGGTCTTTAGGCCCATCCCCGAGAGCACCCCTGCGGCCTCCTCGGCCATCTCCCGGGCGAGGAAGCGGGCGTCGTGGCCCACGACCACCTGGTCCTCGCCCTCTTGGAGGAGCCTTTGGCCAAAGCCCGCCGCAATGCGGGCCACCCCCGGGAAGGTGAAGCCCTTGGCCACCTCGCCCAGAAAGCCTTCTCGGGTGGGGTAGAGCTCCATGCCTTAGAGTCTACCCCGTGGTACACTCACCCCCGTGGACGAGGCCCTCCTTTCCTCCCTGAACGAGGCCCAGCGCCAGGCGGTCCTCCACTTTGAGGGGCCCGCTTTGGTGGTGGCGGGGGCGGGGAGCGGCAAGACCCGCACCGTGGTCCACCGGGTGGCCTACCTCGTGGCCCGGCGAGGGGTCTTTCCCTCGGAGATCCTGGCGGTGACCTTCACCAACAAGGCCGCCGAGGAGATGCGGGAGCGGCTCAAGGCCATGGTGAGGGGGGCGGGGGAGGTGTGGGTTTCCACCTTCCACGCCGCCGCTTTGAGGATCCTTCGGGTCTACGGGGAGCGGGTGGGCCTGAGGCCGGGCTTCGTGTCTACGACGAAGACGACCAGAGCGCCCTCCTGAAGGAGGTGTTGAAGGAGCTGGGCCTCGCCGCCAAGCCCGGGCCCATCAAGAGCCTCCTGGACCGGGCCAAGAACCAGGGGGTGGCCCCGGAGAGCCTCCTCGCGGAGCTTCCCGAGTTTTACGCCGGCCTTTCCCGGGGAAGGCTTCAGGACGTCCTCTTTCGCTATCAAGAGGCCCTCGAGGCGCAAGGGGCCTTGGACTTCGGGGACATCCTCCTCCGCGCCCTGAGGCTTCTGGAGGAGGACCCCGAGGTCCTGAAGCGGGTCAGGAAGCGGGCCCGCTTCATCCACGTGGACGAGTACCAGGACACGAGCCCCGTGCAGTACCGCTTCACCCGGCTTTTGGCCGGAGAGGAGGCCAACCTCATGGCCGTGGGGGACCCGGACCAGGGCATCTACTCCTTCCGGGCGGCGGACATCAAGAACATCCTGGACTTCACCCGGGACTATCCCTCGGCCAAGGTTTACCGCCTGGAGGACAACTACCGCTCCACCGAGGCCATCCTGCGCTTCGCCAACGCCGTCATCGCCAAGAACGCCCTTCGCCTGGAGAAGACCCTGCGCCCGGTGAGGCGGGGGGGCGAACCCGTGCGGCTTTACCGGGCAGGAGACGCCCGGGAGGAGGCGCGGTTTGTGGCCGAGGAGATCGCCCGCCTGGGGCCTCCTTTTGACCGGGTGGCGGTGCTCTACCGCACCAACGCCCAAAGCCGCCTGCTGGAGCAGGCCCTGGCCTCCCGGGGCCTCCCGGTCCGGGTGGTGGGGGGGGTAGGGTTTTTTGAACGGGCCGAGGTGAAGGACCTCCTGGCCTACGCCCGCGTGAGCTTAAACCCCTTGGACGCCGTGAGCCTCAAGCGGGTACTGAACACGCCTCCCCGGGGCATCGGCCCCGCCACGGTGGCCAAGGTGGAGGCCTTGGCCCGGGAGAAGGGCCTGCCCTTCTGGGAGGCCTTGCGGGAGGGGGCCGCCCTCCTTCCCCGGCCCGAGCCCGTCCGGCACTTCCTGGCCCTCTTGGAAGAGCTTCAGGACCTGGCCCTGGACTCGGCGGAGGCCTTTTTCCGCCACCTCCTTTCCGCCACCGAGTACCCGGCCTACCTCAAGGAGGCCTACCCCGAGGACGCCGAGGACCGCCTGGAGAACGTGGAGGAGCTTCTTAGGGCCGCCAGGGAAGCGGAGAGCCTTCCCGACTTCCTGGACAAGGTGGCCCTCACCGCCCGGGCCGAGGAGCCGGGGGAGGCCCAGGGAAAGGTTTCCCTCATGACCCTGCACAACGCCAAGGGGCTGGAGTTTCCCGTGGTCTTCCTGGTGGGGGTGGAGGAGGGGCTTCTGCCCCACCGCTCCTCCGTGAGCACCCTGGAGGGGCTGGAGGAGGAGCGCCGCCTCTTCTACGTGGGGGTGACCCGGGCCCAGGAGCGGCTTTACCTCTCCTACGCCGAGGAGCGGGAGGTCTATGGCCGCCTCGAGGCCACCCGGCCGAGCCGTTTCCTGGAGGAGGTGGAGGAGAACCTTTACGAGGTCTACGACCCCTACCGTTCCAAGCCCACCCCGCCCCCCCACCGGGTCTCCCCGGGGGCCTTCAAGGGTGGGGAGAGGGTGGTCCACCCCCGCTTCGGTCCGGGGACGGTGGTGGCGGCGGCGGGGGATGAGGTCACGGTGCACTTTGAGGGGGTGGGCCTGAAGCGCCTCTCCCTCAAGTACGCCGACCTCCGCCCGGCCTAGGAGGAAGCCGTGGTCTGGCCCCTCTACTCCAAGGCCCGGCCCCTGGCGGTGGTGCATGGGGGGTCCTCCCCTCTCTTCCACCGCCTGGTGGCCGAGGTGGCCGCCCTGCGCCTTCCCCTCTTCCCCTATCCCGTGGAGGTACCTTCCGGGGAGGATCCCTTGGGGGCGCTGTCCTGCCTGGTCCCCTTGGACTTCGCCGGGATGGCCCTGGAGGAGGCCCTGCCCCCGCCCAAGGAGGTGCGCCTCGAGGCCGAGGCGGAGGCGGCAGGCCTGGTGGACCTGGTGGTGCCCGCCCTCTCGGGGCTTTACGGCCACTACACCCAGGGGCTGGCCCTGGAGCGCCTCCTTTCTGTCCGCTTTCCCGGGGCCAGGGCCCTTTGGCTTGGCCCCTTGCGCCCTTCCCTGGCCCCCTTTTGCGGGCCTTGGCCAGGTCTCGGTGGTGGCGCCGAGCTTTGCCGAAGGGGACGGTTTCCTGGCCCGCCTGCCGCAAAGGGCCCGGGGGCACGTGGCCTTGCGGCGGGAGGAGGGGGCCGCCTTGGCCCTCAAAGCCGACCTTCTCCTCTACGCCGGGGGCGGGTTTCCCCTGGACTGGCTTCAGCCCTTCCACGCCGTGCTCGCCCTCGCCTCCCTGGAGCGGGGCGTGGCCGAGCGGGCGCACCAGGTCTATGGTCCCGAGGAGGTTTTGGACTTCCGGGTGCGGGTTCTGCTCGAGGCCCTGGGGTTTTGATACGCCCCCACCCTGGCTACACCGGATGGGGGCCCGGCGGAATCCCGGCCTCTCCCTGTTTCCTTCCCCCTACCGGCCCGGGGAAGCCTGCCTAGGGGCCCCCATGCTGGCTTGGGCCAGCATGGGGTGGTGTCACCCCCAGATCTCCGCCGGGGCGAGCTCTACCAGGTTCCCGGCGGGGTCTTGGGTGTAGAGGCTTTTCCCCCGGGGCCACTCCGCCCACCAGGCGGGGTAGCCCGCCTCCTTGAGCTTCTTTTCCCACAAGGGAAGCTCCTCCTCCCTCACCCGAAAGGCCACGTGGACGCTTCCCCGCGCCCCGTGGGGCGGGAGGGCCGCCTCCTTTTCCGTGAGGTCCGGGTTGAAGACCAGAAAGACCCCCCGCCCGGCGCGGAAGAAGGCGTGCCGGGGCGGCTTGAACTGGAAGCAGGGAAGCCCCAAAACCCCCTCGTAGAAGGCCCGGGCCTTCTCCAGGTCCTCGGCGTAGACGGAAGTTTCCAGGACCTCCACTACTTGAGCCGGGCGATGAGGTCGGCCACGGGGATGGCCTCCAGGGTCATGGTCTTCACGCTTCCCCGGGAGGCCAGGTGGAGCATGGCCCGGGCCACGCTGGCGGCGTCTTCCGCCTCCACGATGTTCACGAAGTCGTAGGGGCCGAGCACGGCGTACTGGGCCACCACCTTCACCCCGAAGTCCCGCTCCAGCTCCTGGTTCACCTCCTTGATGCGCTCAGGGTTTTTCACCAGGGTCTCGGCGCCGTCGTCCGTGAGGGTGCTGAGGACGATAAAGGTGGGCATCCTTACCTCCTTTCCCCTAGTCTACCCCTCCTCGCCCTCGAGGACCACCCCGGCGTAAACCTCCTCCACGGGCAGGCTCCCTTCCAGGCAGGGAAGGGGTACCTCACCTTCTGTCGCCACTTGGTGGAGCAGGTCGCCTTCTCCCTTCCGGTAGAGCTCCACCTGCCTTTCCCGAGCGCTCACCAGTAGGTAGGCCTGGAGGGAGGGGAGGGAGAGGTAACGCCAGAGCTTCTCCCTGCGGTCCACCCCCTCCGTGGTCCGGGAGAGGACCTCCACCACCAGGCAAGGGGCCTCCTCGTAGAAGGAGTTTTCCGGGGGTGGGGCGCAGACCGCCATGAGGTCCGGGTAGTAGAAGGTGGCCTCTCCCACCTTGAGCTTCATGTCCGCCACGTAAAGGCGGCACCCCTTCCTGCGGGCCAGGGGGTAGAGGAGGTAGTGGAGGTTGCCCACGATGAGGTTGTGGGCCCGGCCCGCCCCGGCCATGGCGTAGGGAATCCCCTCCACGAGCTCCCGCTTGACGGGGGAGGTGGCCTCCTCCTTCAGGTACTCCTCCGGGGAAAGCCGCCTAAGCCTCGCAGGCTCGCCCATCACTCCCACTCTATCGTGGCCGGGGGCTTGGAGGTGAGGTCGTAGACCACCCGGCCGATCTCCGGCACCCGCCGGGTGATGCGCCGGGCCGCCTCGTCCAGAAACTCCAGGGGAAGCCTCGCCCAGTCGGCGGTCATGAAGTCCTCGGTGGTGACGGCCCTAAGGGCGAGGACGTAGCCGTAGCGCCGTTCGTCCCCCGCCACCCCCACGCTCCTCAGGGGGGTGAGGACGGCCAGGGCCTGGGCCACCTTCTCGTAGAGGCCCCACTCCTTAAGGAGCTTACGAAGATGTCGTCCGCCCGCCTGAGGACGCCGAGCCTTTCCTCCGTGACCTCCCCCAGGACGCGCACGGCGAGGCCCGGTCCGGGAAAGGGGTGGCGCAGGCGTATGGGGTCGGGAAGCCCGAGGAGGAGGGCGAGCTCCCGCACCTCGTCCTTGAAGAGGAGGCGGAAGCTCTAGGAGTTCAAACTCCAGGTCCTCGGGGAGGCCCCCCACGTTGTGGTGGCTCTTGATCTTGGCCGCCCCGTGTCCCCCGGCGGACTCGATCACGTCCGGGTAGAGGGTGCCCTGGGCGAGAAACCGGAAGGGCCCCCTTTCCCGGGCCACCTGGGAGAAGACCGACACGAACTCCCGCCCGATGACCCTGCGCTTTTCCTCGGGGTCCTCCACGCCCTTTAGGGCCTTCAGGAAGCGCTCCTTGGCCTCCACCACCTGGAGGTTCACCCCAAGGGCCTTTAAAGCCCCCTCCACCTCCTCCCGCTCCCCCAGGCGCAGAAGCCCGTGGTCCACGAAGACCGCCAGATGGTTCACCCCCGCCCGGGCCAGGAGAAGGGCCAGGGTGGAGGAGTCCACCCCGCCGGAGACGGCGAGGAGCACCCGGTCCTTCCCCGCCCGTTCCTGCACCTCCTTAAGGGCTTCCTCGAGGACGTGCTCCGGGGTCCAGTCCCGCCTGACCCCGGCGATCTCCAGGAAGTTCTCCAGGATCTGCATCCCCTTGGGGGTGTGGGCCACCTCGGGGTGGAACTGGACCCCAAAGGCCCGGCCCTCCGGGGACTCCATGGCGGCCACCGGGTTTTCCTCCGTCTCCGCCGAGACCCGCCACCCAGGGGGAAGCTCGGTGACGGCGTCGGCGTGGCTCATCCAGACCTGGACCTCGCCTTCCAGGCCCCGGAAGAGGGGGCCCCGGTAGCGGGTGAGGAGGGCCTTGCCGTACTCGGCCCTTCCGGCGCGCTCCACCTTGCCGCCCAGCTCCTGGGCCAAAAGCTGCATCCCGTAGCAGATCCCGAGGACGGGGAGGCCCAGGGAGAGGAGGCGGGGGTCG
>BBBL01000103.1 GCA_001311545.1 Thermus kawarayensis JCM 12314
CCCCAGGGGGAGGAGGGGGGAGGCCTGCGAGCCTCGCCGCCTGGGCGAAGGCGGAGAGGAGGAGCCTTTTTCCCCCCAAGGCCCTCTCCAGGTAGTCGGGGCGGTAGGCGTTGGCGTGGAGGACCCTCAAGCCCATTCCCCGGGCCCAGGCGTAGAGGCTTTGCCCTAGGAGGGGCCTGAGCCTGGGGCTGGGGAAGGGGCCCTGGTGGTGGCCGAGGAGCCTTGCGGCGTTCACCCCGGTGAGGAGGGTGGTCTGGCCCGTGCCCGACTGGGGCAGGCCCTCCACCCCCAGGGTGGCGTCCAGGGGGTGGGGGGAAAGCTCCAGAAGGAGGGGAAAGAGGGTCTCCAGAGGCTCCCCCAGCCCCAGGCCGTCCACGAAGAGGAAGAGCACCCCCTTAGTGTGCCCTTCGGGGGAGGGGAGAAGGTGGTGGGGTTTCCAAAGCCTTGGGAAAGGCCGGGTATCCTGGAGGAGGAGGTGTCCTTATGCCGGTGAGGAAGGCCCAGGCGGTATGGGAAGGCGGGTTGCGTTCGGGCAAGGGGGTTATGAAGCTCCAGAGCCAGGCCTTTGAGGGGCCGTACTCCTTCCCCTCGCGCTTTGAGGAAGGCCCCGGCACCAACCCCGAGGAGCTCATCGCCGCGGCCCACGCGGGGTGCTTCTCCATGGCCCTCTCCGCCGCCTTGGAGCGGGAGGGCTTCCCCCCCAGGCGGGTTTCCACCGAGGCCCGGGTCCACCTGGAGACGGTGGAGGCAAGGCCACCCTCACCCGCATAGAGCTCTTCACCGAGCCGAGGTGCCGGGGGTGAGCCCGGAGAAGTTCTTGGAGATCGCCCAGGCCGCTAAGGAGGGCTGCCCGGTCTCCCGGGCCCTGGCGGGGGTGAGGGAGATCGTCCTCTCGGCCCGCCTGGTGGGCTAAGCGCCCGCGCTTCGGTTTCGCTGCCCAAGCCGGGGCTGGGGGGAGACTTTTTGGGGCCCCCACCGCGGCGAAAGCCGCGGTGGGGTACTTAGCCTTCCCCCTTCCACAGGAGGCGGCCGCAGGAGGGGCAGCGGGTGAGCTGCCCCTGCACCACCTTTTGCGCCACGTGGGTGGGCAGGACCACGTTGCATCCCTCGCAGCGGAAGACCTGGCCCTGGCGGAGCATGCGCACGATGCCGGTGCCCTTGCGGGCGCGGCGGATGGCCTCGTACTCCTTGAGCACGGGGGCGGGGATGCCCTGGGCCATGGCCTCCCGCTCCTCCTTGAGCTTTTGCATCTCCGCCTCCAGGGCCCTCACCCTCAGGCGTTTTCCTGGAGGAGGGCCTCGAGGCGGGGGCGGAGGCCGGCCAGGGCCTCCTCCACCCGGGCGATCTGGGCCTCCACCTCCTCCATGGCCTCCATGATGGGGGTGGAGAGTTCCAGGAGTTCCTTGATGCGGTCCTTGATCTGCTGGATGCGGTTTTCGTACTGGGTCTGCTCGCGGGCGCTTTGGGCCTGGCGCTGCTCCGCCTCCGCCTGCTTTTCCTTGGCGGTGAGGTCCTCGATGTCCAGGCTGTGGCGGGTGTAGGCCTTGCGCAGCTCCGCCTGGCGCTCCAGGAGGTCGCCGAGCTCCCCTTCCAGGGCCTCCACCTGGGCCTTCGCTGCCAAGAGCTCCTCCGGGAGGCTTTCCGCCTCCTTTTGGAGCCGGTCTATTTCTAGATCCTTTTCCTGAAGGGCGTAAAGGGCCTTCAGCGCCTCCAGTTGTCCCCGTTGAGGAGCGTCCGCCCCGTTCACGTTTCCCATTCTAACCCGGTGAGGAAGGGGTTCGCCCGGGCCTCGAGGCCCAGGGTGGTCCCGGGCCCGTGCCCGGGGTGAACCCGGGTTTCGTGGGGGAGGGCGAGGAGGCGCCTAAGGGAGCGGAAGAGGGCCTGGGGGTCCGCCCCCGGCAGGTCGTACCGGCCGATGCTCCCCCGGAAGAGGAGGTCCCCCGAGAACACCTGGGCGCCTCGGGATGGTGGAAGGCCACGTGCCCGGGGCTGTGGCCGGGGAGGTGGAGGACCTTGAGCCCAAAGACCTCCATCCCCTCCTCTAGTGGCCTCACGGGGAGGGGCGGCCTGGGGATGGTCATCCCCCACAGGCTGCCGCCTCCGCCGCCCGCTGGTAGAGGGGCAGGTCCAGGGGGTGGAGGAAGACGGGGAGGGCGAGGGCCTCCACCAGAGGGGCCACGGCCCCCACGTGGTCAAAGTGGGCGTGGGTGAGGAGGATGGCCTTGGGGGTGAGGCCGGTTTCCCGGAAGAGGGCGAAGAGCCGTTCCGGCTCGTCCCCCGGGTCTATAAGGACCACCCCCTTCTCGGTTTCCACCAGGTAGGCGTTTTCCTGGAGGGGACCCAGGGTGATGGGAAGGACCCTCATGGCTCGGTGGGCAAGCCCTCCTGGAGCCACTCGTGCATGGAGCCCAGGTAGTTCCGGGCCTTGACCCCCAGGCTTCGGAGGACGAAGAAGGCCACGGCGCTCCGGGCCCCGGAGTGGCAGTAGACCCCCACCTCCTGGCCTGGTTCCAGGGAGAGCCGCTCCAGGAGCCTGGGGTTTCCAGGAACAGATCCAGCGGGGCGTTCCTGCTCCCGGGGATGCGCCCGCCCCGGGGGCAGCAGGGGGGGTGGACTCTGCCTGGAACTCCTCGGGGCTCCGCACGTCCAAAAGAAGGGGGTGGCGGGCGGCCTCATCGGCGGTGAGGAGCCAGTCCCGCCGGAGCCGGGCCACCACCCCCGTGCGCTCGGGCTTGGGCTCTTCCTTCTCCGTGGCGTGGGCTTCCCAGCCTCGGTCCAAAGGGTCACCTCCAGCCCCCCCAGGCCCAGGAAGAAGGCGGTGCGGCAGAGGCGGCTGGTGAGCCCCTCGTCGTAGAGGACCACGGGGCTTTTCAGGCCCAGGCTTTGGAAGAGCTCGGTGAGGCCCGCTTCCAGGGCCTTGAGTTCCGCCTCCTCCCGCAGGCGAAGCCGGGGGGCGGAGAGGTCCAGGTGGCGGGCCCCCGGGAGGTGCCCCGCCTCGTAGGCGGGCCGGGGACGGGTGTCCACCAGGACGGCGTCCTTGGGCAAGTCCATGGACCTGATTATAGGGGACGCATGGGTAAGCCCAAAAGAGTAAGGGGACTTGACAAATATACGCGCATGTGTTATTAGTGTACCTCGGAGGTGATCGGTATGGCCCTGGTGCGTAGGGACGCCCGCGCCACGGAGATCACGCCCTTTAGGACCTGGGGACCGCTTTCCCTCTTGGAGGAGGCCAACCGGCTCTTTGAGGAGGTGATGGGCGAGTTCGCCCGGCCCTTGGCCACCACCTACGTGGCCCCGGCGGACCTTTACGAGACCGACGAGGCCCTGGTCCTGGAGATGGCCGTTCCCGGTCTGGCCCCTGAGGACCTGGAGGTGAGCCTCGAGGGCGCCAAGCTCACCGTCCGGGGCCAGGTGAAGCCCCAGGAGGACGTCAAGGCCCGCCGCTACTACCTGCAGGAGATCCCCCACGGCTCCTTCGTGCGTACCTTCACCCTGCCCGTGGAGGTGAAGGCGGACGAGGCCAAGGCGGAGTTCCGCCACGGGATCCTCCGGCTCACCCTGCCCAAGGTGGCCGAGGCCCGGGCCAAGCGGATCCCCATTGAGGTGGTCCAGTAGCCCGCGGCCCTGGAGCCGGGAAACCCCCTGGGGAAGACCCAGGGGGTTTCATACCCGACCCAGGGCTCCCCAAGCCGCCTCAAGGCCTCCTCCAAGACCTCGGGATAGGTGGCGAAGTTGAGGCGCACGTAGCGGTCGTACCCCTCCCCGAAGTTCTCCCCCGGGTTCAGGGCCACCCGGGCCTCCCGCAGGAGGTAGGCCGCCGCCTTGGGAATCCCCGTCCTAAGCAGCAGGTAGGTGCCCTCCGGGGGGAAGTGGCCGAGGCCCTGGGCCTGGGCCCAGGCCGCCACCCGGTCCCGGTTGGCCTTAAGCCTTTCCCGGGTCTCCCGGAGCCAAGCCTCCCCCTCCAGGAGGGCGGCCTTCCAGGCGGCCATGGCCAAGACGTTGGGAAAGGTGTGGGGGAGGTGGCGCTTCAGGGCCTCCACCAGGGGCTTGGGTCCCACCACCGCTCCCAGGGGCAGGCCCGCCAGGTTGTAGGCCTTGCCCGGGCCCAGGAGGGTGAGGGTGCGCTCGGGGAGGAAGCGGGCCAGGGGAACGTGGGGCTTCTCGTAGGTGAGGGGGGCGTGGAGCTCGTCAGAGACCACGAGGAGGTCGTGCTTGCGGGCGATGGCCGCCAGGGCTTCCAGCTCCTCCTCCGTAAAGACCCGGCCCGTGGGGTTTTGCGGGTGGCAGAAGAGGAGGAGCCTCGAGCGTAGGCCAAGCGCTCCAGGCCCGGGAGGTCCAGCCGCCACCCCTCCTCCGTCTCCCTCATGGGGTTGGCGAGGAGGGTGCGCCTCTGCTCCCGGATGGCGGCCAAAAAGAGGGTAGACGGGCACCTGGCTTAAGACCCCTTGCCCAGGGGCGGTGAAGGCGGCCACGGCGGCGTAAAGCCCCACCACCACCCCGGGCATGAAGGCCACCTCCCCCTCGAGGCCCCCCCTCTCCAGGAGGAGGGCCTTGAGCTCCGGGTCCCCTTCCCGGGGCGGGTAGCCCAAAAACCCCTCCGCCCGCTCCTTCAAAGCCTTGCGGATGGGCTCGGCCACGGGGAAGTCCATGTCCGCCACCCACAGGGGGAGGACGTCCTCGGGATAGGCGCTCCACTTCAAGGAGTCCTTGCGGGGGGGAAGCACCATGGGGTTATCTTACCGCCCGGCCCAGCCGCCCCAGCATGTAGAGGGAAAGGAGGATGAGAAAGAGGCTTACCACCTGGGTGGCGGTGAAGAGGCCGATGCCCAGCGCCTCGTTCCGGTAGACGGGAAGCCAGAGGGGGTTCAGGCGGAAGGGCTCCTCCAGGACCGAGCGAAGGACGCTGTACCAGAGGAGGAAGTTCCAGGAGGCGTACCCGTAAAAGGGCTTTTTCCTGAGCCAGTAGAGGGAGAGGGGGAGGAGGATGAGCCCCACCAGGGCCCCGTAGACCTGGGTCAGGTGCACCGGGCCCCGGAGGAGTTCCTGGCACCGGTACACCTGGGAGATGTCGTCAATCCCGGGGCAGACCCCGGGGAAGCCCCTGGCCCACTCCGGCCAGGTGAAGCCGATGGGCAGGGAGGTGAGGCGGCCCACGGTGTCGGAGCCGTTCATGAGGTTCCCGATCCTGCCGGCCACGATGCCCAGGGCCACCCCGGGGGTGGCGGCATCCAGGTAGGGCCACAGGGGATAGCCCCGCTTCCGGTGGAAGTAGTAAAAGGCCAGGGCGCCCCCCAGGATGGCCCCGTGGAAGGAAAGCCCCCCGTGCCAGATATAAAGGATCTCCGCCGGGTTTTCCAGGAAGTAGCCGGGGGAGGTGAGGACGTACCCCAGCCTCGCCCCCACCACCCCAAAGACCACGGCCCAGAAGACCGCGGCCTCAAACCGCTCCGTGTCCAGCCCCCAGGCCTTCAGGCGCCTTTTGGCCAACTCAAAGCCGATGAAGATGGCCAGGGTGAGGAGAAACCCGTACCACTGGATCCTTAAGGGGCCGATCTGGATCATGGTGGGGTTCATCCCTGGCTCCCAGAAGCGCCGCCACGCGCTCGGCGAGCTCCTTTTCCCCGAAGGCCCCTTCCAGAAGCACTTCCTCCCCCCAAAGGAGCACCGGGACCCGGAAGGTGTACCGGAAAAGCCCGGGGTCCCGGTCCACGTCCCGGCGCACGTAGGGCACCCCCAGGTCCAGAGGGCCCTTTCCGCCTTCTCGCAAAGCCCACACCCTTCCCGGGTGACGAAGACGAGCTCCATGGGGGAAAGCATACCCCACCCCTAGAAGATATGGCGCAGGACCCAAAGCCCCATGGCCAGGTGGAGGAGCGCCTTGGCCACCACGCCCCCCATGAGGCCCACCAGGGTGCCCCAGGCGGCCCTCAGGGCCTCCTCGGGCCTGCGCCCCGAGAGGTACTCAAAGAGCCACGCCAGGAGGAAGGGAAGGAGCAAAACCCCACCACCCCCAGGAAAAA
>BBBL01000104.1 GCA_001311545.1 Thermus kawarayensis JCM 12314
CCAGCCGCCTGGGCCTGGACCGGGTGCTCTTCGTGGTGGCCGCCCGGCCCCCCCACAAGACCCCGGTGGCCCCTCCGGAGGCCCGCTACGAGATGGTCCTCCTGGCCACGGGGGAGGACGGGCGCTTCGCAGCCTCGAGGCTGGAGCTGGACCGCCCGGGGCCAAGCTACACCGTGGACACCCTGGAGGAGGCCCGAAGGCTCTTCCCAAGGGACGAGCTCTTCTTCATCACCGGGGCGGACGCCTACCGGGACGTCCTCACCTGGAAGGAGGGGCGAAGGCTCCCCGAGCTCGCCACCCTGGTGGCCGTGGCCCGCCCCGGTTACCCCTTGGAAGGGATGCCCGTGCCCGTGGTGCCCCTCCGGGTGCCCGAGGTGGGCATCTCCAGCACCGAGATCCGCAGGCGCCTCAAGGAGGGCCTGAGCGTCCGCTACTGGGTTCCCCGCCCCGTGGAGGTGTACCTTGAAAAGCACGGTCTCTACCGCTGAGCTTCTGGAGAAGGTCAAGGCCCTGGTGCGCCCGGAGCGCCTGGAGCACATCCTCCGGGTGGCGGCCTTGGCCAGGGAGATCGCCGAGAAAAACGGCCTGGATGGGGAGCGGGCCTACCTGGCCGGCCTTCTCCACGACGCCGCCCGGGACCTCCCCGAGGAGGAGCTAAAGCGGCTGGCCCCCCCGGAGAACGAGGTGGAAAGGGCCCATCCCCTGGCCCTCCACGGCCGGGCGGCCCGCAGGCTGGCCCAGGCCTGGGGGGTGGAGGACCGGGAGGTGCTGGAGGCCGTGGAGGGCCACGTCTTCGGGGTGGACCCGGAAAACGGCCTGGGCATGGCCCTCTACATCGCCGACATCTCCGAGCCGGGAAGGGGGGTGAACGGGGAGATCCGGGAGCTCGCCCTTTCCGGGGAGCTTCTCCAGGCCTACCGCCGGGCGGTGGAGAACAAGGTGAACTACCTGGCCGCCAAGGGGATTCCCATCCACCCCAGGACCCTCTCGGTTTACCGCAGCCTGCGGGATGCGCCCTAGGCCTTCCTTCCTTCTCCTGGCCCTGGCCCTCTTCGCCCTGGGGGGGGTGCTCTCCTGGCCCCGCGCGCCTTCCCGGGAGGAGGTCCGCCCGGTGCGGCTTGGCCCCTTGCCGGAGATGGGGGTGGTGGTGGCCGCCCGGGACGTAGAGTACTGCGGCTACCACACCCCTTGCGGCCCCGGGAGCCGTACGGATACCATCCTCTACCTCCGCCTGGAGGGAGGGGAGGTGAGGGGGGTGGCCATCCCCCGGGACCTCTACAGCCCCCTGGTGGGCGGCAAGATCAACGCCGCTACGGGCGGGGCGGGCCCGAGCTTCTGAAGCGGGCGGTGGAGGAGGCCACGGGCTTGGTGGCGGAAAGGCACCTGATCCTCACCCTGGCCAGCGTGGCCCGGGTGGTGGACGCCGTGGGAGGGGTGGAGGTCTACCTGGAAAGGCCCATGCGCTACACCGACCGGGCGGCCAAGCTCCACATAGACTTCCCTGCAGGCCCCCTCCGCCTCTCGGGCGAGGAGGCGGTGAAGTACATGCGCTTCCGCACGATGCCCTGGGAGACTACGCCCGGCTGGACCGGATCAAGGAGGTGGTGGGCCAGGTCCTGAAGAGGGCGCAGGATCCAGGACCTGGCCCGCCCTCGCCCTGGCCTGCGGGAGGCCTGGGGGGAGCTGGACACCGACCTCACCCTCGAGGAACTCCTCGCCCACCTGCCTGCGGTGCGGGGGCTTAAGCTGGCCCTGGCCACCCTGCCCACCCGGGAGGGCCCAGGGACCTTCCTCTACGTGGACGAGGAGGCCAAGGGACGCTTCCTCTCCGCCTTCTTCGGCGCGGCCCCTCCTTCTTCGCCCCCCCCCGGTGGCCGTGCGCCTCAGGGGGGAGCCCGGGCTCCTGGCCTGGGCCCGGCTTTTCCTGGCCCGGGAGGGGATCGTGGCCGAGGAGGAGGCCGCCCAGGTGGCCAAGAGCGCCGTCTACGCCCAAGACCCCGAGGCCGGGGCCTACTTCGCCGACCTCTTCCACCTGCCCCTCCTCGCCCCCCACCGGCCCCTGGAGGGCGTGGTGGTGGAGCTGGGGCCGGACCTGCTACAATGAGCTTAGATGGTGAAGACCAAGGAGGCGTTGGATCTCGTGGGGCACATCAAGGATCTCCTTTGGGAAAAGAAGGCGGAGGACGTGGTGGCCTTGGACCTGCGCAAGGTCTCCCAGAGCCTGGACTATTTCGTCCTGGCCAGCGCCACCAGCACCCCCCACCTTCAGGCCCTGGAGCGGCATCTGCAGGAGAAGCTGGAGGAGGAGGGGCTCCGCCCCCGGCCCACGGAGGGGCAAAGCCCCCGCTGGGTGGTGCTGGACTACGGCGAGGTGGTGGTCCACCTCATGACCCCCGAGGCCCGGGCCTACTACGACCTCGAGGGCTTCTGGGCCGACGCCGACAGGGTCTAACTACTTCACCCGGGGAGGGGCCAAGGGCCCCATGATGAAGCGCTGAAAGGTCAGGTAGAACCCCAGGTAGACCAGAAGCTGGAACCAGAAGCTTTCCGCAAGCCCAACCCCCAGGCGCCCAAAAGCAGGAGAAGGGCCACCGCCCCCATCATCACCAAGGCGGTGCGCAGGAAGACCCCGGGGAAGTAGCGGAGGGCCTCGCGCAAGGTTTTGGGCCGCCGGGCCTCCCACTCCCTTAGGGCCTTCTTCTTCAGCTTTGCCTCGCGCTTCTTCTTCCCCACGGGGGAAAGTATACTGGGGCCCGTGAAGGTGGTCCGCACCGTGGCCGAGCTAAGGGAGGCCCTTCCCGAGGAAGGGGTGGGCTTCGTCCCCACCATGGGCTACCTCCACCGCGGGCATCTCGCCCTGGTGGAGCGGGCCCGCCGGGAAAACCTCTTTGTGGCGGTTTCCATTTTCGTGAACCCCCTGCAGTTTGGTCCCGGGGAGGATTACCACCGCTATCCCCGGGACCTCGCGCGGGACCAGGTCCTCCTGGAGGAAGCGGGCGTGGACCTCCTCTTCGCCCCGGGCGTGGAGGAGATGTATCCGAAAAGCTTTTCCACCCGGGTCCAGGTGGAAGGCCCCCTCACCGCCCTCTGGGAAGGGGAGGTGCGCCCGGGCCACTTCCAGGGGGTGGCCACGGTGGTGGCGAGGCTTTTCCTCCTGGTGGGGCCCAAGAGGGCCTACTTCGGGGAGAAGGACTACCAGCAGCTCCTCGTGGTTCGGAAGATGGCCCGGGACTTGGGCTTTCCCCTGGAGGTGGTGGGGGTGCCCACGGTGCGGGAGGAGGACGGCCTGGCCCTTTCCAGCCGCAACGTCTACCTTTCCCCTGAGACCCGCAAGAAGGCCCCGGTCCTTTACCGGGCCCTTTCGGCCATGCGGGAGGTGGCGAGGAGGGGCGGGAGCGTGGCCGAGGCCCTGGGGGCGGGGGAAGAGGTCCTTGGGGAGGTGCCCGAGTTCCGCAAGGACTACCTGGCCATCGTCCACCCCGAGACCCTCCTTCCCCTCTCCCACTGGGTCGCGGGGGCGAGGGGGTTGGTGGCCGGGAGGTTCCCCGAGGTGCGGCTCATCGACAACCTGGAGGTCTACCCATGAGCGAGGCCCAACCCCAGGAAGGCAGGCAAAGCCTTGTGGAGATGCTCAAGGCCATGGTCCAGGCCCGGGCTCGGACATCCACCTGCAGGCGGGGCCCCGCCGGTGGTCCGGGTGGATGGGAAGCTAAGGCCCTTCGGCAACCGCCCCCTCACCCCCAAGGACACGGAGGCCATCGCCCGGGCCCTCCTCACCCCGGAGCAGTGGGAGGAGATGGAGTACCGCAAGGAGATGGACTTCGCCTACACCATCCCCGGGGTGGCCCGCTTCCGTTGCAACCTCCTGAGGCAGCGGGGAAGCTTCGGCCTGGTGATGCGGGTGGTGGCCGAGGTCATCCCCAGCTTTGAGGCCCTGGGCCTTCCCCGGGAGGTGATGGAAGCCTCGCGGCCAAGGAGCGGGGCCTCATCCTGGTCACGGGGCCCACGGGTTCGGGTAAGAGCACCACCCTGGCCGCCCTCATTGACCACATCAACCTTCACTACGCCAAGAACATCATCACCATTGAGGACCCCATAGAGTTTCTGCACCGGCACAAGAAGAGCCTGGTGGTGCAGCGGGAGGTGGGCCTGGACACGGACAGCTTCTACTCCGGGGTCAAGTACGCCATGCGCCAGGACCCCGACGTGATCCTCATCGGGGAGATGCGGGACAAGGAGACGGTGGAGGCCGCCCTCATGGCGGCCCAGACGGGCCACCTGGTCCTCTCCACCCTGCACACCCTGGACGCCTGGCGCACCATCAACCGCGTCATTGAGTTCTTCCCCTTGCACGAGCACCAGCAGGTGCGCATCCTCCTCGCCGAGTCCCTTCTCGGCATCCTCTCCCAGCGGCTTCTTCCCCGGGCGGACGGGCAGGGGCGGGTCTTGGCCCTGGAGGTCCTCATCGCCACCCCCTTCGTGCGGGAGCTCATCAAGGACGAGGACAAGACCCCCCAGATCAAGGAGGCCATGATGGAGGGCTCCCTCCACGGGATGCGCACCTTTGACCAGCACCTGGTGGAGCTCTACACCCAGGGCCTCATCTCCCTGGAGGACGCCCTCTCCGCCGCCACCAGCCCCCACGAGTTCCGGCTTCTCCTCACCAAGGCCACGGGGCAGGCCTACTGAGTACCCCAAAAGGGCTTTCCCGGGCCTTGGGGTAGGGGCAGGACCAAGGCGCGGGCACTTAGGAAGGGGTTTTCCACGCTTCCATAAGGGGATGGGTATAATCGGGCCGGAGGCGCTTATGCTGGTCACTGGTCTGGAAATCCTGAAGAAGGCGCGGGCGGAGGGCTACGGGGTGGGGGCTTTCAACACCAACAACATGGAGTTCACCCAGGCCATCCTCGAGGCCGCCGAGGAGCTGAGGAGCCCCGTGATCCTCGCCCTTTCCGAGGGGGCCATGAAGTACGGGGGAAGGGCCCTCACCCGCATGGTGGTGGAGATGGCCAAGGAGGCCCGGGTGCCCGTGGCCGTGCACCTGGACCACGGCTCCAGCTACGAGAGCGTCCTCAAGGCCCTCAGGGAGGGCTTCACCAGCGTCATGATTGACAAGTCCCACGAGGACTTCGAGGCGAACGTCCGGGAGACGAGGCGCGTGGTGGAGGCGGCCCACGCCGTGGGGGTCACGGTGGAGGCGGAGCTTGGGCGGCTTGCGGGCATTGAGGAGCACGTGGCCGTGGACGAGAAGGACGCCCTCCTCACCAACCCGAGGAGGCCCGGGTCTTCATGGAGCGCACCGGTGCCGACTACCTGGCGGTGGCCATCGGCACGAGCCACGGGGCCTACAAGGGGAAGGGAAGGCCCTTCATTGACCACCCCCGGCTGGAGAGGATCGCCGCCCTCGTTCCTGCCCCCCTCGTCCTCCACGGGGCGAGCGCCGTGCCGCAGGAGCTCGTGGAGCGCTTCCGGGCCGCAGGCGGCGAGATGGGGGAGGCCGCGGGCATCCACCCCGAGGACATCAGGAAGGCCATCTCCTTGGGTATCGCCAAGATCAACACCGACACTGACCTCCGCCTGGCCTTCACCGCCCTCATCCGGGAGACCCTGGGGAGGCACCCCAAGGAGTTTGACCCCAGGAAGTACCTGGGCCCCGCCCGGGAGGCGGTGAAGGGGGTGGTGAAAAGCCGCATGGAGCTTTTCGGCTCTGTGGGACGGGCTTAGCTCCAGGGGATCCGCACCCCAGGGAAGGCCAGGGGCTCGGCCTCCTCCCCGGGTAGGAGGATGCGGTGCTCCGTGTACACCCCGGCCTTGGGCGTCCGGTAGACGTGGAGGCGGTTTGCCTTGAGGTCCAGGAGCCACACCTCGGGGATACCCGCCTCGGCGTAGAGGGGAAGCTTTTGGCCCTGGTCGTGGTCCAGGCTGGTTTCCGCCACCTCCAGGAGGAGGAGGATGTCCTCGGGGGTGGGGAGGGTTTCGCCATAATCCCTGGGGCGGAGGAGGGCGAGGTCGGGCTGGGG
>BBBL01000105.1 GCA_001311545.1 Thermus kawarayensis JCM 12314
CGGAGGCCGCCCTTCGGGCGGCGGACGTGGGCCTTCTTTCCCTGGAGGCCCTGCCCCGGGCTTTTGCCCTGAGCCGGAAGGCCCTGGCCGTGGTCTGGCAGAACGTCTTCTTCGCCCTTGGGCTCAAGGGGCTTTTCCTCCTCACCACCCTCCTCGGCCTCACGGGACTTTGGCCCTCGGTGCTCTCGGATAGCGGGGCCCTGCTCCTGGTTACCTTCAACAGCCTACGCCTCCTTCGGGCCCCGCTCCCTTGACAGGCCCTCGTCCTGGGTCCAGCATGGGGAGCGTGGTCGGCGTACTGGCGCTACAGGGAGATTTCCGCGAGCACAAGGAGGCCCTCAGGCGGCTTGGGGTGGAGGCCAAGGAGGTGCGGAAGCCCGAGCACCTGGAGGGGCTTAAGGCCCTCATCGTCCCCGGGGGCGAGTCCACCACCATCGGCAAGCTCGCCCGGGAGTACGGGCTGGAGGAGGCGGTGCGCAGGCGGGTGGAGGAGGGTTCCTTGGCCCTTTTCGGCACCTGCGCCGGGGCCATCTGGCTCGCCAAGGAGATCCTGGGCTATCCCGACCAGCCCCGTCTTGGCGTTTTGGACGCCGCCGTGGAGCGGAACGCCTTCGGGCGGCAGGTGGAAAGCTTTGAGGAAGACCTGGAGGTGAAGGGCCTCGGCCCCTTCCACGGGGTCTTCATCCGGGCCCCGGTCTTCCGGAGGCTGGGGGAGGGGGTGGAGATGCTGGCCAGGCTTGGGGACCTTCCCGTCCTGGTCCGCCAGGGGAAGGTCCTCGCCAGCAGCTTCCACCCCGAGCTCACGGAGGACCCCCGCCTCCACCGCTACTTCCTGGAGCTCGCCGGGGTCTAGGGCCGCATCCTCGTGTACATCCTCGGGAAGGGAATGGCCTCCCGCACGTGGGCGAGGCCCGCGATCCAGGCCACCGTGCGCTCGAGCCCCAGGCCGAAGCCCGAGTGGGGCACGCTCCCGAAGCGGCGGAGGTCCAGGTACCACCCGTAGACCTCCTCGGGAAGGCCGAACTCCCGGATCTTGCGCCTTAGGAGCTCCAGGTCGTGGACCCTCTGGCTTCCCCCGATGATCTCCCCGTAGCCCTCGGGGGCGAGGAGGTCATCGTTCAGGACGAGCTCGGGGTCCGAGGGGTCCGGCTCCATGTAGAAGGCCTTGATGCGGGCGGGGTAGCGCTCCACGAAGAGGGGCCGGTCAAACTGGCGGCTTAGGGCGGCCTCGTGGGGGGCGCCGAAGTCCTCCCCGTAGGAGGGGGGGCACCTCGGGGTCCTTCTCGGCAAGCCGGTTCACCAGGGCCACCGCCTCCTTGTAGGTGAGGCGGGGGTAGTTCCCTTCCGCGGCGGGCTCCAAGGCCTTGGGTCCCGGGAGAGCATCTCCAGCTCCTTAGAGCGCTTTTCCAGCACCCGGGCCACCAGGAAGCGCACGAGCTCCTCCTGGAGGGCCATGTTCTCCTCGTGGGTCATGAAGGCCACCTCGGCTCCACCATCCAGAACTCCAGGAGGTGGCGCCTGGTCTTGGAGCGCTCCGCCCGGAAGGTGGGGCCGAAGGTGTAGACCTTGGCGAAGGCCAAGGCCCCGGCCTCGGCGTAGAGCTGCCCCGACTGGGAGAGGTAGGCCCTCTCCCCATCAAAGAGGTCCACCTCAAAGAGGTCGGTGGTGCCCTCCACGGCGCTAGGGGTGAGGATGGGGGCGTCAAAGCGGAGGAAGCCCCTTTCCCCGAAAAACTCGTGGATGGCCCTTTCCAGCTCGTCCCGGATGCGCATCACAGCGAAGGGCCTCCGGTGGCGGAGCCAGAGGTGGCGGTGGTCCATGAGGAAGTCAATGCCGTGCTCCTTGGGGCCGATGGGGTATTCCCCTTGGGGGCGGCTCACCACCTCGAGGCCCCTCACGGCAAGCTCAAACCCTCCGGGGGCCCTCCGGTCCTCCCGCACCCGGCCCCATACCTTAAGGGCGGTTTCCTGGGGCAGGTGGTCCGCTTCCCGGAAGACCTCCTCCGGCACCTCCCCCTGGACCACCGTGGCCTGGAGGAAGCCCGTGCCGTCCCGGAGGATGAGGAAGTGGATCCTGCCCTTGGAGCGCTTCTGGTAAACCCAGCCCCTGAGCTCCACCTCCTGGTCCAGGTGGTGGGCGATCTCCTCTATGAAGACCCGCATACCCTGGGTAGTCTACCCCAAGAGGTCCAGGGCCTCCGCCAGGCCGCAGGCCTCCACCGGGGCCACCACCCTCCTGGCGGCCCGTTTCACGGAAGGGGAGGCGTTTCCCATGCGATGCCCAGCCCCACGGCCCGGATCAGTTCCAGGTCGTTCTCCCCGTCCCCCACCATGGCCGCCTCTTCCAGGGAAAGGCCGTAGGCCTCGGCCACGAACCGGGCGGCGGTGAGCTTGCTCACCCCTTGCCGGGTGAGGGAGACGAAGCGCACCCCCGGCATCTTGGGGCTTTCCGCCACGTGGGCCTGAAGCCCCGGGGGAAGCCCGTCCAAAAGCGCCCCCAGGGGGGCCTCGAGCCCTGCCAGGACCTGGAGGCGCACCAGGGGGAGGGAAGGCCTAGGAGGTCCGCCCCTTCCGCCTGAAGGCCCAGAAGCCGCTGGTGGTCCTGGAGGAGGGGGCTTTCCCCCTCCACGTAGAAGCCGCCCTCGGCGGTGTACCCCTCCAGGGGCAGACCGAGCCTGCGCGCCAGGCGAACGGCCTCCCTGGCCGCCTCTTCCGGCAGGGCCTCCACCTTAAGGGGGGTGTGGGCGTCCTGGGAAAGGGCCAGGACCACGGCCCCCGACTCGAAGATGTGGAGGCCCTGGGGGTCCAGCCTTTGGGCGTACCCCAGGGTCTCCCCCCGGCCCGGACGGCCGGTGACGAGGGCGAAGCGCACCCCCTTGCCCCGGAGGGCCTCCGCCTTGGGCCAGACGCAGGGGGGCACCCCGTCCCTGCCCACCAGGGTGCCGTCCACGTCTACGAAGACCAAGCGCGTTGCCATGGGTTAGAGCTCCCCCGAGGCCACGATGGCCGCCTCCCCGCCGATCTGCACTGCGTAGGGCTGGCCCTGGGGGCTGTACTCCACCAAGACCTCCACCACCCCGGGGTTGCCCAGGCGGTGGCCCTGGTAGACGGTGAGCTGCACCCTGCCTTCCCGCTTGGGCACCACCCCGGCCCGGGCGAGGAGGGCTCCTAGGGCGGCGTTGGCCGAGCCCGTCACCGGGTCCTCGGGGATGCCCAGGATGGGGGCGAAGTCCCGGGCGTAGAAGCTCCTTGGGCCCATGGGGGCGTAGGCGTGGACCGTGGCCACCTCCAGCCTCCGGGAAACCTCCAAAAGGGCGGGCGTTTCCGGCTCCAGGGCGTCCACCACCCCCGGGGCGATGAGGGGCACGAAGAGGCTCCAGAGCCAGTGTAGGCGATGCCATAGGGCAGGCCCCGGTGGAGGTAGCGCTCGTTGGTGCCCAGGGCCTCGAGGGCCGCCCGCAAGGCCTCAAAAGGGGGGAGGTCGCGGAAGCGGGGGAGGGCCCCGCACCAGGGCCTTCACGGGCGCCCCTCCCTCGTAGACGATCTCCACGGGAAGAGCCTCCGTGGGGGTGTGGAGGTAAAGCCGCCCTATCCCCTCGGGGGCCAGGCCCAGGCGCACCAGGCTCAAGCCCAGGGCCACCGCCGCGTGGCCGGAGAACTCCACCTCCTCCTTGGGGGTGAAGAAGCGTACCCCGAAGACCGTCTCCCTCCTCTCGGTGAGGAAGGCCGTTTCCGCCTCCCCCAGGCGCCGGGCAAGGGCCTGCATCTCCTCCAGGCCCATCCCCCGGGCGTCCAGCACGATGGCCACCCGGTTGCCCGCTCCCGGGGCGGGGGCGAAGGCGTCCACGAGGATGTAGGGGATCTTAGCCATGGCGGATCACCTGAAGCCCAAGCTCCCGAAACTGCTCTTCGGACACGGGGCTTGGGGCCCGGTGAGGGGGTCTTTGCCCTCCTTGTTCTTGGGGAAGGCGATGACCTCGCGGATGGAGGGGCTTCCCGTCATGAGGCCAGGAGCCGGTCCAGCCCCCAGGCGATCCCGCCGTGGGGCGGGGCGCCGTACTGGAGAGCCTCCAGGAAAAAGCCGAACTTCTCCCGCTGTTCCTCCTCCCCGATGCCCAGAAGCCGGAACATCCGGGCCTGGAGCCCGGGGTCGTGGATGCGGATGGACCCCCCGCCCACCTCCACGCCGTTTAAGACCAGGTCGTAGGCCAGGGCCCGCACCCGCCCGGGGTCCTCTTCCAGAAGGGGGAGGTCCTCGGGGTGGGGGCTGGTGAAGGGGTGGTGCATGTAGGTCCACCCCCCCCGCTCCTCGTCCCACTCCAGCAAGGGAAAGTCCACCACCCAGAGGAAGCGAAACCCCTCCTCCCTTAGGCCGAGCAGGTCCGCGAGCCTGAGCCGCACCGCCCCCAGGGCCTCCGCCGCCACCCTAAAGGCCCCCGCCACGAAGAGGAGGGTGTCCCCCGGCCTCGCCCCCGTGGCCTTAAGGAGGGCTTCCCGCACGGGCTCGAGGAACCTCGCCACCCCTCCCGAGAAGCCCCCTTCCTCCACCCGGGCCCAGGCGAGGCCCTGGGCCCTGTGCCGCTTGGCCTCCTCCTCCAGCTCCCCCATCTCCTTGCGGGAGAGGGCCTTGGGGACGGCGAGGGCCTTCACCCGCTCCGCTTCCCGGAAGACCCTGAACTCGCTTTCCCGGAAGAGGGGGCCCACCTCCTTAAGCTCCAGGCCGAAGCGGAGGTCGGGCTTGTCGGAGCCATAGCGCTCCATGGCCTCCGCGTAGGAAAGCCTGGGGAAGGGGAGGGGAAGCTCCACCCCCAGGGCCTCCCGGAACACGTGGGCCATGAGGCGCTCGTTCAGCTCCAGCACGTCCTCCACCTCCACGAAGCTCATCTCCAGGTCCATCTGGGTGAAGTCGGGCTGGCGGTCGGCCCTTAGGTCCTCGTCCCGGAAACAGCGGGCGATCTGGAAGTAACGGTCCAGCCCCGCCACCATCAGCATCTGCTTGAAGAGCTGGGGGGACTGGGGCAGGGCGTAGAAGAGGCCAGGCTCCTGGCGGTAGGGCACCAGGAAGTCCCGGGCCCCTCCGGGGTGCTCTTGGTGAGGAGGGGGGTTTCCACCTGGACGAAGCCCTCCCCGTCCAGGAAGTCCCAGATGGCTTGATGACCCGGTGGCGCAGGCGCAGGTTCTCCTGCATGCGCCGCCTGCGGAGGTCCAGGTAGCGGTACTTGAGGCGGAGTTCCTCGCCCGCTTCCTTTTCCTCCTCCCCGCGCCAGCCCGCGTCCACGGGGAAGGGAGGGGTCTTGGCCTCGGCGAGGATTTCCAGGGAGGAGAGCTCCACCTCCACCTTGCCCGTGGCCAGACGGGGGTTGGGCTCCGGGCGAAGGCGCACCAGGCCTCTCGCCCGCACCACCCATTCCGAGCGCACCCGTTCCGCCACGGCGTAGGCCGGGCTATCGGGATGGGCCACCAGCTGCACCAGGCCCTCCCGGTCCCTGAGGTCCAGGAAGAGGAGCCCCCCGAGGTGGCGACGGCGGTTCACCCAGCCCTCGAGGACCACCTCCTGGCCCACGTGTTCTTCCCTGAGGCTTCCAGCGTAGTGGGTGCGGCGCATAATCCCCTAAAGCTTACCGGATTCTCATGCCAGGCCGGACAGGAGAAAGCCCGCCACCTCGGCGTAGGGCAGGCGCACCTGCTCCCCGGTGGCCAGGCGCTTTAGGGTGACCTCGCCTGCCCTCAGCTCCTCCTCCCCCAAAAACCCCACGAGGCCGCCCCCCGCTTCAGGGCCTCCTCCACCCCCTTGCCGGCTTTTTGGGGGAGAGGGCGTACTCCACCCGAAGCCTCGGCCTCAGGGTCTCGGCCAGGTAGAAGGCCTCCTCCACCGCCCTTTCCAAGAGGGGAACCAGGTAGAGGTCGGGGCCCCTTTCCTCCGGGGGGGCGAGGCCCTCGGCCTCCAGGGCCAGGGCCACCCGCTCCACCCCGAAGGCGAAGCCCACCCCCGGGACCCGGGG
>BBBL01000106.1 GCA_001311545.1 Thermus kawarayensis JCM 12314
CCGACCGGGTGGTGGCCTTCCTCCGGGAACGGGACCCCTTGGTCTTCGGCACCGCCCGGCTCGCCGGGGTGGCCCCAAGCCTCTACATCCGGGAAAGCCGCCACCTTAAGGCCCTCTACCGCCTGCGGGCCGAGGAGGTTCTCCTGGGCAAGGACTTCCCCGACGCTGTGGCCCTGGGAGGGTATCCCTTGGACGGCCAGGCGTATTTCCCCGGGGAGACCCCCTACCTTCTGGGGACCCCGGCCCCTTACGGGGTACCTTTCCGCGCCCTGGTCCCCCGGGAGCTCGTGAACCTCCTGGTGGTCTCCCAGGCGGCCGGGTTTGACAGCGTGGCCGCCTTCTCTGCCCGGGTGGTGCCCCTGCAGATGGCCCTGGGGGAGGCGGCAGGGGTGGCGGCGGCCCTCCTGCGCAAAGCCCCCCAAGCGGGGCTGGAGAAGACGCCTTGGTCCGACTTCCACCAGCTCGCCAAGAGCCCAACGGGCCTTGGGGCCTTGCGTAAGCGCCTCCTGGAGCGGGGGGCCCGGCTTTCCTCCCCGGAGAAGGGGCAGGTGGAGGCCGGGGCCAGGGGCTTCGGCCAAGCCGTGAGCCTCCTCAGGCGGGGCCTGTTCGCCGCTCCTTACTACCTGAAGGGGCGCTTGGGGCTTTCCGAGCCCATGCTGCTGGGGGACTTCCTGGCGAACCTGGAGCATTACCACCGGGCTAAGGGCCCGGAGGACCGCCTGCGGGTGGTGCTGAAGGCCCGGGAGCTTTACCGGGATGACCTGCAAAGACCCCTCCAGCGGGCGGTTCTCAACACCCTCCTCCAGGCCTTGGGAGAGAAGGACTGGCCGGGAGAGGAGGTCCTGACCCGGGGGGAGGCGGCGGAGCTCCTTTACCGCCTTCTGCCATAATGGGCGAAGGTGCTTGCGGTCCTGCTCCTGCCAAGCTTTTCCGAGCTGGAGGCGGCTTTGGCCCTGGAGGCCGCCCGGCGCCTGGAGATCCCCGCCTACACCGTGGCCAAGGGACGGAAGGGCACGGAGGGCCTGGCGGGCTCGGTGTGGACCCCCACCTACGCCTTTCCCGCGGCCCCGCCCCCCAGGGCCCTCCTCATCCCGGGGGCCAGGAGGCCTGAGCGGCCGGCCCAGGACCCCACCTGGCTCGCCTTTTTGGAAGAGGTTTGGGAGGGCCTCGAGGCCGTCTTTTTGGGCTACAACGCCCACCTTTTCCTGGCCGAGGCGGGAAGGCTTCCCAAGGAGGTGGCGGCCCCGGGGGAGGTGGCGGAGGCCCTTCGGGTCCGGGGCCACCGAGTGGTGCCTGGGGGCTTCCACCGGGAGGGGAAGGTCTACGCCACCCAGGGCGGCCTTGCCCTGCTTCCGGCCCTCTCGGACTGGGTCGGCAAAGCGATTGAGCTTTGAGTTTGTACGGAAGTACACTTACCCCATGGGCGTCAGGGAGTACCAGAAAAAGCGCCGTCGCGACCGGATCTTCCAGGCGGCTATGAACCTTTTCCGCCAGCGCGGCTTCCAGGCCACCACGGCCACGGACATCGCCAAGGCCGCCCACGTTTCCCGGGGGACCTTCTTCAACTACTACCCCTACAAGGAGGCGGTCCTTCTGGAGTACGGGAGCCTGCTCCTTTCCCGCCTCAAGGAGGAGGTCAAGAGGCGGCTGGCCCAGGGGATGGACCCCCTGGCCATCCTCCGCTTCCTTCTCCAGGAGGTGGCCAAGGCCACCGAGGAGGAAAAAGACCTCCTCCTTCCCCTCCTTTACGAGCTCTTAAACCCCGACCCCGTCCGGGCCAGGGCCGCCTTTGAAGCCCTTCCCCTGGGGGACCTCATCGCCGAGGTCCTCAGGCCCTTGCGGGAGAAGGGAGCGGTGCGCCAGGACCTTTCCCTGGAGCGCATGGGCCGCACCCTGGCCGACCTCTACTTCCTCGCCGCCCTGCGCTGGGCCGCCTACACCCCCCACCGAAGCCTTTCCGAGGAGCTGGAGAAGTCCCTTGCCCTGGCCTTGGAGGGGATCCTCGCCCGGAGCCCCAAGGGGGCCAGGACCTAAAGCCTGCCTAAGGGCCCCCATGCTGGCCCAAGCCAGCATGGGGTGGTATCAGTCCGCCGCCACCCTTAGCCTCTCGGCGATCTCGGGGATCTTGGCAAGGAAGGCTCCCGTGGGGCTTCCCGAAAGGGCCACTTCCTCCGGGGTCCCCTCGGCCACGATCTCCCCGCCCCGGTCTCCCCCCTCGGCCCCAGGTCTATCACCCAGTCCGCGGTCTTCACCACGTCCAGGTTGTGCTCAATGACCACCACGGTGTTCCCCGCCTCCACCAGGCGGTGGAGCACGGAGAGGAGCTTGGCCACGTCGTCAAAGTGGAGGCCGGTGGTGGGCTCGTCCAGGATGTAGAGGGTGCGGCCCGTGGACTTGCGGCCGAGCTCCGTGGCCAGCTTGATCCGCTGCGCCTCGCCCCCCGAGAGGGTGGGGGAGGGCTGGCCCAGGCGCATGTAGCCCAGGCCCACGTCCACCATGAGCTGGAGCTTGCGGGCGATGGTGGGGACGTTCTGGAAGAAATCCAGGGCTTCCTCGGCGGTCATGTCCAGGACGTCGGCGATGCTCTTGCCCCTGAGCTTTACCTCCAGGGTTTCCTTGTTGTACCGCTTGCCCTTGCACACCTCGCAGCACGTAGAGGTCGGGGAGGAAGAGCATCTCAATCTTCACCGTGCCGTCCCCGCCGCAGGCTCGCACCGCCCCCCCTTGACGTTGAAGGAGAAGCGGCCTGGGCCGTAGCCCCGCTTCCTGGCCTCGGGGGTCTTGGCGAAGAGGTCGCGGATCTCGTCAAAGATGCCGGTGTAGGTGGCGGGGTTGGAGCGGGGGGTGCGGCCGATGGGGGACTGGTCAATCTCAATGACCTTGTCCAGGTGCTCCACCCCTTCCAGGCTCTCGTGGGCCCCCGGGGTGGCCTTGGCCCGCATGAGCCTTTGGGCCAAGGCGGCGTAGAGGACGTCGTGGATGAGGGTGCTCTTGCCGCTTCCCGAGGGGCCGGTGATGGCCACGAAGCGGCCCAAGGGGATCCTCAAGGTGACGTTTTTCAGGTTGTGCTCCCGGGCCCCCTTGAGCACGAGCCACTTGCCGTTGCCCTTGCGGCGCTCCTTGGGCACGGGGATTTTCTTGTCGCCCCGTAGGTAGGCGGCGGTGAGGCTCCGGGGGTTTTGCAGGATGGCCTCGAGGGGACCCTCCGCCACCACCTCCCCCCCGTGGATCCCCGCCCCCGGGCCCATGTCCACGATCCAGTCCGCGGCCCGCATGGTCTCCTCGTCGTGCTCCACCACGATGAGGGTATTCCCGAGGGCCTGGAGCCGCTTCAGGGTGGCGATGAGGCGCTGGTTGTCCCGGGGGTGGAGGCCGATGCTGGGCTCGTCCAGGACGTAGAGCACCCCGGTGAGGCCCGAGCCCACCTGGGTGGCCAGGCGGATCCGCTGCGCCTCGCCCCCGGAGAGGGTGTTGGCCGCCCGGTCCAGGGTGAGGTAGTCCAGCCCCACCCCCACCAGGAACCCCAGGCGTTCCACGATCTCCCGCAGGATGGGCCTTGCGATCTGGGCTTGGAAGGGGGGAAGCCTTTCCTCCAGGTTCTGGAAGAAGTCCAGGGCCTCCCGCACAGGAAGGGCCGAGACCTCGGCGATGTTCTTGCCCGCCACCCGCACCGAGAGCACCTCCTTCTTGTAGCGGGTCCCCCCGCACACCGGGCAGGGCTTCAGGGACATGAACCCCTCCAGGGCCTCCCTTACCCCCTCGGAGTCCGCCTCCTGGTAGCGCTTTTCCAGCCAGGGGATGACCCCTTCGTAGTGGACCTCCACCCGGAAGGTCTCCTTGCCCCCCCGGCGGAAGACCACCTCAAAGGGCTCCGGAAGCCCGTAGAGCACGGCCTTTTGGGCGGTTTCGGGAAGCTCCTTGAAGGGGGTCTTGAGGTCAAAGCCAGGTGCTCGGCCAAGGCCCTCAGCCGGTCCCACAGGTAGCTCCGCCCCGTGTCCCGCCCCCGGGACCAGGGGAGGATGGCCCCCTCGGCCAGGGAGAGCTCGGGGTTGATCACCAGGGCGGGGTCAAACTCCTGCTTGTAGCCCAGGCCCGAGCAGGCGGGGCAGGCCCCGTAGGGGGCGTTGAAGGAGAAGATGCGGGGCTCCAGCTCCTCCAGGACCGAACCGTGCTCCGGGCAGGCGAACTTCTCGGAGAAAAGCTCCTCCTCCCCGGTGTCCGGGAAGAGGACCCGCAAAAGGCCTTCCCCCCGGAGGAGGGCGAGCTCCACCGCCTCGGCGATGCGGGGGCGCTCCTCCTCTCTAAGGACCACCCGGTCAATCACCAGGTCTATGTCGTGCTTCTCGTACTTCTCCAGGTTCAGGCCCTGGGCCTCCTCCAGGAGGTAGATGACCCCGTCCACCCGCACCCTGGCGTAGCCCTCCTTGATGAGCTGCTGGAAGAGCTTCTTGTACTCCCCCTTCCTCCCCCGCACCAGGGGGGCCATGAGGATGGCCCGGGTGCCGGGGGGGCGCTTGAGGAGCGGTCGGTGATCTCGCTCGCCGACTGCTTCTCAATGGGGCGGCCGCACTCGGGGCAGTAGGCCTGGCCCACGCGGGCGAAGAGGAGGCGGAGGTAGTCGTGGATCTCCGTGACCGTGCCCACGGTGGAGCGGGGGTTGTGGCTCGTGGTCTTCTGGTCAATGGAGATGGCGGGGGAAAGCCCTTCAATGCTCTCCACCTCGGGCTTGTCCATCACCCCCAGAAACTGCCGGGCGTAGCTGGAGAGGCTTTCCACGTAGCGCCTTTGCCCCTCGGCGTAGAGGGTGTCAAAGGCCAGGGTGCTCTTCCCCGAGCCCGAGACCCCGGTGATGACGATGAACTTGCCCCGGGGGAGCTCCAGGCTGATGTTCTTGAGGTTGTGCTCCCTCGCGCCCCGGATGAGGATGCGGTCCATCCGTGGAAGTATACCACTCCTCCGGGGAAGGGAGTAGGGCCTAGGCGCAGGCGGGGATACCGCCCCGTGCCGGCTTGCTTCGGCGTGGGGACCCGGAAAACCCCCCCAAGGGCTTCCCCTCCTTGGTTTGGGGGAAGGGCGCACTTTTATCATGGAGTCATGCCCTCCTGGACCTTGCGGGAAGCTGAGGAGGCCCCCATGGTGGTGGAGCGCCTCCTTCGGGAGAACGAGCCCGAGGTGCGAAGCCTCGCCCGGTTTCTCCGGCGGAAGGCCCCCGCCTTGGTCCTCACCGCCGCCCGGGGAAGCTCGGACCACGCCGCTCTCTTCGCCAAGTACCTCCTCGAGGCCCGCCTCCTCTGGCCCGTCCTCTCCCTGGCCCCCTCCGTCCTCACCCTCTACGGGGCGAGGCCAAGGGTCCCCCACCCGGCCCTGCTTCTGGCCTTCAGCCAAAGCGGGGAAAGCCCCGACGTGGTGGAGGCGGTGCGGGCCTACCGGGGGCTTGGGGTCCTCACCGTGGCCTTGGTGAACCGGACGGAAAGCCCCTTGGCCCAGGCGGCGGAGGTGGTCCTCCCCCTCCACGCCGGGGAGGAGCGGGCGGTGGCAGCCACCAAGAGCCTTCTCGCCATGCTGGCGGCCACGGCCCAGCTTCTCGCCCACCTCCTGGAGGAACCCCGCCTAAAGGAGGCCCTTCCCGCCCTGCCGGAGGCCTTGGCGAAGGCCTTGGCGGTGGAGGGGAGCTTGGAGTATTTGGAGGAGGCGGAGAACCTCTTCACCCTGGGGCGGGGCTTTGCGTATCCGGTGGCCCTCGAGGCCGCCCTCAAGCTCAAGGAGGTGGCGGGCCTCCACGCCGAGGGCTTTTCCGCCGCCGAGTTCCTCCACGGGCCGCAGGCCCTCTTGGAGCCGGGCTTTCCCGTGCTGGCCTTGGTCCAGCGAGACGAGGCCCTGGAGGGGGTCCTGGCCACCTTGGAGGGCCTAAAGGCCAAGGGGGCCCATCTTTTGGTCCTTTCCCCCGAGCCCGAGGCCCTGGCCCTGGCCCACACCCCCTTGCGCC
>BBBL01000107.1 GCA_001311545.1 Thermus kawarayensis JCM 12314
CCCTGCGTCTGGACAGCCTCGAGGGCCCGCCCTACCTGGTGGCCGTGGCGGCGGAGCTTGGGGAAAAGGAGGGATGGATCCAGCGCTTCGCCCCCCTCGCCCCGGGAAGACCTCCTGAGGCGGGCGGAGGTGGCCCTCTGGACGGGCTGGGAGGAGGGGCGGCTTCGGGGCTACTTGGAAAGCCGCTTCGGAGCCTGGTCCTGGAAAGGCTCCCCGTGGAGCCGGGAAGCCCCACAGAGGCGCACCTGAGGGAGGTCCTGAAGGAGGGCCTTCCCCTCCCCGAGGAGGCCCGGCAGGTCCTCCTCCGCCTCCGCTTCCTGAAGGCCCACGGGGTGGAGGTGCCCGTCTTCACCGAGGAAGACCTCCTGGCCGACCTTTCCTGGCTTCTCCCCTGGGCAGAGGGGGTGCGGCGGGTGGAGGACCTGACGGCCCTTCCCTGGAAGGAGATCCTCCTCGGGCTTCTGGGGGAGAAGCGAGCCCTTCTGGAGGCCCTGGCCCCGGAAAGGCTTCCTTTGCCCTCCGGGAGGCCAAAGCGGCTCCGCTACCGGGAAGACGCCCCGCCCCTCCTCTCCCTGAAGGTGCAGGAGGCCTTTGGGCTCAAGGAAACCCCCAAGGTGCTGGGAGGACGCCTGCCCGTGGCGGTGGAGCTGCTCTCCCCCGCGGGCAGGCCCGTGCAGGTGACCCAGGACCTGAAGGGCTTCTGGGAAAAACACTACCCAAGGTGCGCCAGGAGCTCATGCGCCGCTACCCCAAGCACCCCTGGCCGGAAAACCCTTAGTGCCCCCGCTGCGCCACCCCGGGGGGCCCGGAGATGGGGAAGAGCTCCGCCCGCACCAGCGCGCGGGCCCTCTCCACCAGAGGGGGTTGTCGTCCAGGTAGAGGGCTTCCCCGGGGGAAAGCCCCAGGGCCTCCAAGGCCCGGCGGAGAGCCTGGAGCTTGTCCGGGTGGTGGAAGGCGTCTAGGCCCGCGGGAGGGGGGAGGTCGGAAACCAGGTAAAAGGGTTCCGGGAAGGCCTGGTCCCGCCTCCGAAAGGCCTCCGGGTAAAGGCGGGAAGCCCCCGGGAACAGGGCCTCCAAGACCCCCGGGCCCTCCTCCTTCAGGCGGGGCAGGAGGCCGTAGAAGGCCTGAGAGAGGTAGAAGACGGGCTCTCCCGCAGCCTCGGAAAGAAGCCGGAGCAGACGAGGCTCCACGGGCTCGCAGTAGACCCCGGAAAGGTCCAGAAGGTAGACCACCTTCCCAGGCTACCCCAAAAGGCTTATACTCGGTGCAAAGGAGGAAGCCATGCAGCTCTTTGGGGAGGATTGGGCCCAGAGCTACTGCCGGAAGCTGAACGAAAGCGAGGCCTACCGGAAGGCGGCCAGCACCTGGGAGGGTTCCTTAGCCCTCGCGGTGCGCCCGGACCCCAAGGCGGGGTTCCCCAAGGGGGTGGCCGTGGTCCTGGACCTCTGGCACGGGGCCTGCCGGGGGGTGAAGGTGGTGGAAGGGGAGGCGGAGGCGGACTTCGTCATCGAGGCGGACCTCGCCACCTGGCAGGAGGTCCTGGAGGGGCGCCTGGAGCCCCTCGGCGCCTCATGCGGGGCCTTCTGGAGCTGAAAAAGGCTCCATCGCCGCCCTCGCCCCCTACGCCCAGGCCGCCCAGGAGCTGGTCAAGGTGGCCCGGGAGGTGGTATGAAGGCGGTGGTCTACAAGGGGCCCTTCCAGGTGGCGGTGGAGGAGGTGCCGGAGCCCAGGCTGGAAGCGGACACCGACGCCATCCTCGAGGTGGAGCTCGCCGCCATCTGCGGCTCGGACCTCCACATCTATCACGGCAGGATCGCCGGGGTCCTGCGGGAACGGTCCTGGGGCACGAGTTCGTGGGGCGCATCGTGGAGAAGGGCCCCCTGGTGCCCTTCGCCCTGGGGGAGAGGGTGGTGGGAAGCTTCCAGGTGGCCTGCGGGGACTGCGCGGCCTGCCGCAAGGGCCAGTACTTCGCCTGCCTGCAAGGGGGGGTGTACGGCTTTGGCCTGGCCCTTGGGAACCTGCAAGGCGCCCAGGCGGAGCGGGTGCGGGTCCCTTCGCCCGGCAAAGCCTCTTCCCCATCGGGGACCTGCCCGCCGAGGAGGCCATCCTGGCCGGGGACATCCTCACCACCGCCTACGGGGGGGTGAGGCCCTTCCTCACCCCCGGCATGAGCGTGGCCGTGGTGGGCTCAGGACCCGTGGGCCTCATGGCCCAGATGGTGGCCCACGCCCTGGGAGCGGGCCCGGTCTTCGCCATAGACCCCGAGGAGAGCCGCCTGGAAAAGGCCAGGGCCCTGGGAAGCCTCCCCCTCAACCCCAAGACCGAGGACCCTGTGGCCCGCGTCCGCAAGGCCACCGAGGGCCTGGGGGCGGACCTGGTGGTGGAGGCGGTGGGCGGGGAAGGGGAGGCCTTAAAGCTCGCCCTGCGCCTGGCGGGCCCCGGGGGGGTGGTGTCCAGCCTGGGGGTGCCCACGGCGGAAAAGGTGGACTATCCCTGGCTTCCCGTCTTCAGCCGGGGGATCACCCTAAGGAGCGCCCTCGCCAACGTCCCCCGCTGGATCGCCGAGGTCCTGGCCCTGCAGCGGGTGGGGCGGCTCAAGGGAAGCTTCGTCTTCAGCCACCGCCTGCCCCTGGAGGAGGCCCCCGAAGGGTACCGCCTCTTCCACGAGCGCCAGGCCACCAAGGTGGCCCTGGTACCCTAAAACGAAACCGGCCGCCCGGAGGCGGCTTATTTCCCTGACTTTTTTTAGTCTACCACAGGTTGCCCCTATGTAAAGTGGTATGCAGGAAAACCCGTCCGGAAAGGGGGTTCTAAGGGGTTTGGCAGGAAAGGATAGAGCCAATCCCATCTAAGTGCCGGCGCGCCCCCGCCGCAGCAGGGGGTTTCCGACAGGGTGCGGAACGCTGGACGTGCACACCCAGGCGGAGCGCTTCGGCCTCCCCGTCATCCACGTGATCGCAGGCCCTAGGCCCATTCTCATCCTCCGCCCGTATACTGCCCCCGTGCTGGGGCGCTACCTCTTAAAGGAGGTCCTCCTCCCTTACCTGGTGGGGGTTCTCCTTTTCGTGGCCCTCCTCACCTTTGACCTCCTCTCCAGCCTCTCCGGGGTCCTCCTGAGCCGGGGGGCGGGGGCGGAGGCCATCGCCCTCCTCATCCTCTACCGCCTGCCCTGGACCCTGAGCCTCGCCCTTCCTCTGGGCCTGGTCTTCGCCATCCTGGTGGGGCTTGCCCGCCTCATCCGCCACTCGGAGCTCAAAGCGGCCTACGCCGCCGGGGTACCCCCCCTCTCCCTCCTCAGGCCCCTCCTCCTTCTCTCCCTCCTGGTCGCCCTCCTCAACCTTTACAACCTGGCCGAGCTCCGGCCCAAGGCCCTGGAGGCCTACGACGGGGCCCTCTCCCGCCTCCTCTACGGGGAACGGGCCCCAAGCGGGATCCTGCGGCAACAGGTCTACGCCCTGGAGGCTTCGGGGTCTACTACGCCGAGGAGGTGCGCCCCGAGGTGGGGCAGAACCGCCTTTTCGGCCTCCGGGTGGTGGACGAGAAGGGCCGGGTCTACAGCGGCGGGGAGGGGGTGTGGGACCGGGAGGGGTGGCAGTTTAGGGGGTACGTGCTGGAGGCCTCCCCCTTGGGACAGGGCTTAGGCCTTCCAGGGTCTCCTCCCCTTTCCCACCCTCTTCCGCCCCAAGGAAAGCCTGCTCCCGCGACCCCTACGACACCAGTACCCTGAAGGAGCTCTGGAAAAGGGGCGGGGTGGAGGCGGGAGCCCGTTTCGCCTTCCACCGCCGCCTGGCGGACGCCTGGGGGGGTTCCTCCTGGGGGTGAGCGCCGCCCTCCTGGGGCTTTCCCTGAAGGAGGCCTCCTGGGCCTTTCTGGGGGTGGTGCTCCTCATCTTCGGTTACTACGTCCTCTGGACCCTCTCCGCCCAGCTCGCCCGCTACGACGTGAGCCCCCTTTGGGCCTACCTGCCGGACCTCTTCTACGGGCTCCTGGCCTCTGTCCTCGCCTGGAGGCTACGGTGAAGACCCTGGACCGCTACCTCCTCAGGGAGGCCCTGGGCCTCTTCGCCGGGGGGCTTGCCGTCTTGATCCTCCTCTTCCTGGCGGGGGCGGTCTACGAGGTCCTGGCCCCCCTGGTGGCCAAGGGGGCCGACCCCTACACCCTGCTCCTCTACCTCCTCTACCGCACCCCCGAGGCCCTGGTGCGGGGGGCGCCGGTGGCCTACCTCTTCGCCCTCCTCCTCCTCCTCTCCCGCATGGCCGAGGATGCGGAGCTCAAGGCCCTCCTGGCCTTAGGGGTCCGGCGGGAACGGGTGCTCCTGCCCTTCCTCCTCCTGGGAGGCGGCATCGCCCTCGCCGCCTTCCTCCTGGGGGAGGGCTTGGTGCCGAGGGCCTTGGCCCAGGGGCAGGACCTCCTCAGGCGGCAGGTTCTGGAAAGGCCCAGGGCCCTCCTCACCCCGGGGGCCACCTTCCAGGACGCCAAGGGTAGGGTGGTCTACGTGGGGGAGGTGAAGGGGGAGGAGATCGGCAAGCTCCGGGTGCTCTCCCGGGAAGAGGTTCTCCTGGCGGAGAGGGGCCGCTTCCAGGGAGGGGTCTTGCGGGTGGAGGAGGGCCTACGGGTCACCTACGAGGGGGACAGGCCCCGCACCCTGACCCGCTTCCGGCGGGGGGAGCTGGTCCTCAAGGACCTCACCTTTGAGCCTGGCAGAACCCGGCGAACCGCATGACCCTCGCCGAGCTGGGGAAGGAGGTGGCCAGGCTTAGGGCCATGGGGGTGCGGGCGGGCCTCGAGGCCACCACCTACCACCGCCGCTTCGCCGAGCCCGCCTCGGCCCTGGTCTTCGCCCTCTTCGCCACCGGGCTCGCCTTCTACCTCCTCGGGGGGAGCCGGAGCCTGGGCCTGGTGGGGGTGGCCGTCCTCACCTTCTTCTACTACGCCACCTGGAGCGTGGGGCGCATCATGGGGGAGCAAAACGCCCTGAACCCCCTCCTCGCCGCCTGGGGGCCCAACCTCCTCTACGGGACCCTGGGCCTCCTCCTTTTCCTGGGAGGGCGGAGGTGAGGTGGCTTCCCGTCCTCCTCCTGCTCCTCCTCCCCGCCTTGGCCCAGGAAAGGGTGCTGAAGGTGCTGGAGGCGGACAGGCTGGAGCTTCGGGAGGAGGGGGGGGAGGAGGTCTTGGTGCTCACAGGAAGCCCGGTGCGCCTGGAAAGGGAGGGGGAGGCCCTGGAGGCGGAGCGGGTGGTCTACCTAAGGGGGAAGAGGCTTCTTGTCCTCTCGGGGAAGGTGCGCTACCGGGACCGGGAAGGCCGCCTGGTGGAGGCGGAGGAGCTCCAGGTGGACCTTTCCGACGAGAGCTTTGACGCCCTGGGGGTGCGGATAGAGGCCAAGGACCTCCTCCTCACCGGCCCCCTCTGCCAGCGGGCGGCGGGGGCCATCCTCCTGGAAGAGGGCTACGCCACCCCTTGCGCCTCCTGCGGCCAGGAGGTCCCCGACTACGCCTTCCGGGCAAAGGAGATCCTCCTCTACCCGGGGGACCGGGTGGTGGCCCGGGAGGTCACCCTCCTGGTAGGGGAAAAGCCCGTCCTCACCCTCCCCGTGCTCCTCCTCTACCTCTCGGAAAGGAGGCCCCGGCTGGAGGTGGGCCAGGACCAGGGGGGCTTCTACCTCAAAGGAGCCCTGCCCTACGTGAGCGCCTTCGGCCTGGGCTACACCCTCCTCGGCTACTACCAGGGACGGGGCTACGGCTTCGGCCTGGACCACTTCGGCACGGGAGAGGCCAAGGAGCGCTACTTCTTCTACCACACCCCCCCCGACACCTTCCAGTACCGGATGGAATACGAGCGGAAGCGCCAAGCCTTCTCCTTGTCGCGCTTTTGGAGCGGGACGACACCAAGGAGAAGCTTTCCCGCTTCCGCCTCTCAGCCCTCCTCCCCGGCGCCCCCACCCCAGGGACTGGCGCTACGCCCTGCGGCTCGAGG
>BBBL01000108.1 GCA_001311545.1 Thermus kawarayensis JCM 12314
TCCACGGCCAGGCCGTGCCCCAGAAGGAGGTGGTGGGCCGCCCGCAAGGCGGCCTCCAGGTCCCGCATCCCCGGGGCGTGCTCCCCCGTCCAGTGGCCTAGGAAGGCGGAACACCACGGCTCGTTGAGCGTGGCAAAGTACGGGACCCGGTCGGCAAGGGCTCGGGCCACCAGCCCGGCGTATTCGGCGAAGGCGTAGGCGGTCTCCCGGCTTCGCCACCCTCCACGGGCCTCCAAGGCCAAGGGGAGGTCCCAGTGGTACAGGGTGAGGAAGGGAACCAGGTCCGCCTCCAGAAGGCGGTCCACCAGGCGGTCGTAGAAGGCCAGGCCCTTGGGGTTGATCCGCCCCTTCCCCTCGGGGAGGATGCGGGGCCAAGCCACAGAAAAGCGGTAGCTCCCACCCCGAGGAACCGCATCAGGCCGATGTCCTCTTCATAGCGGTGGTAGTGGTCGCAGGCGGGCTCCCCAGAGCTCCCGTCGGCGATGGCTCCCGGTCTCTTGGCGAAAGCGTCCCAGATAGAGGGCCCCCGGCCTTCTTCCCGGGTGGCGCCCTCAATCTGGTAGGCGCTGGTGGCTACCCCCCACAGAAAGTCATCTTCTCTTGTCGGCATCCCGATTCTCCTCGCCTTGCTTAGCCCTTCACCGCACCGGCGGTGAGCCCCTGAATCAGCTGCCGCTGCACGAAGAAAAAGAGCAACAGGACCGGCAGTGTGGCCACCGTGGCCGCAGCCATGACCAGGTCGTAGCGGTTCTGGTAGTTGCCCACGAAGTTGCGGATCCCTACGGGGATGGTGGCCGTGGCTCGGTGGTGAGGACCTGGGCGAAGAGGAGCTCGTCCCAGGCGGTGAGGAAGATGTACACGGCGGTGGCGGCCAGGCCCGGCAGGGCCAGGGGGAGGATGACCCGGTAAAAGGCCTGGAAGGGGGTGGCCCCATCCACCAGGGCCGCCTCCTCCAGTTCCCTGGGGATGGAAGCGAAAAACCCCCGCAAGATCCAGATGCTCAGGGGCACAAAGAAGGCGGTGTAGGTGAAGACCAGCCCCCCGTAGCTTCCCACCAGGCGCACCTCGAGGCCCAACGCCACCCGGGCCCAGTTCTGGACGTGGATGTACATGATGTAGATGGGGATCAGGAAGAGGATCCCGGGGATCACCTGGGTCACGAGGACGCTCCCCCCGAAGAGCTCCGCCCCCGGGAAGCGGAACCGGGCGAGGGCGTACCCGGCGAAGGTGGCCACCGTCAAGGCCAAGGCCGTGGTGAGGAAGCAGACCAGGAAGGAGTTCTTCAAGTAGTGGAGGAAGGGCAGGACCCGCCAGATGTCCAGGTAGTTTCCCCACTGGGGCGTCTTGGGGAATAGGCTTCCCGTGGCCGCCTCCAGCTGGGTCATGAGGGAGGTGTTCACCATCCAGAAGATGGGAAAGAGGTGAAACGCCAGCACGGCGAAGAGGAGGAGGTTCGCGCCCCACCTAAGCCAGCGTTCCTCGCGCACGGCTCACCTCGCTTTCAGGTCCTCCCGGAAGACCCGGTACCAGAAGAGGATGAGCGCCAGGGAGAGGAGCATGTAGAGGGTGCTCGCCGCCGCCCCCAGGCCGAAGTTCCACATGCCGAAGGTGTTGCGGAAAAGGTTGGTCATGAGCAGGTCCCCCCACTCCCCCGGGTAGCCCGCCCCGTGGCCGAACATCATGTAGACGATGTTGAAGCTGTAAAGCGTTCCCAGGAACCCGTGGAGCAGGAGGACGGCCGTCACCGGGCGGAGCATGGGCCAGGTGACGTGGCGGAAGCGCTGCCAGGGCGTGGCCCCGTCCACCCTGGCCGCCTCGTAGAGCTCCTGGGGCACGGTCTGCAGGGCGGCCAGGTAGGTCACCATCGCGAAGGGCCAGCCCCGCCACACCGTGGGGACCACGATGGCCACGAAGGTGAGGGGCCGATGAGCCAGTGGGGTTTCTCCGGGAAAAGGCCGAGAGCGTTCACGAGGAGGTGGTTGATGACCCCCTCCTTGAGCCACATGAACCCCCAAAGGAGGCCCACCACGTAGCTCGGCACCACCCAGGGGAGGAGGAACAGGCTCCGCCAAAGCCCCCGGAGGGGGAGGGGCCGGTTCAAGAGGTGGGCCACCAGGAGTCCCAGGGAGAGGTTCAGGGCGTTCACCGCCAGGGCGTAGAGAAGGGTGGTGCGCACGGCGTAGAGGAACCCGGCGCGGAAGGTGGACTCGGGGTTCAGGAGGACCTCCCGGTAGTTCTCCAAGCCCACGAAGGGGGCCTGGAGGTAGAGCCTTAGGGTCTGGAGCCTCAGGTCCAGGAAGCCCATGTAGATCCCTTGGAGCATGGGGCCGTAGTGGACGAGGAGCATCCCCAAAAAGGCGGGGGCGACGAAGAGGTAGGCGAGGCCGTACTTGCGCCAGAAAGTCTTCATGGGAGGAAAGGGGGGGCAAAGCCCCCCCATCCGCCTACCGGAGGGCCTGGTTGATGGCCAGGGAGGCCTTGTCCATGAGGTCCTTTAGGGCCTCACGGGTGAGCTTGCCCTGGGCCACCAGGTCCCAAGCCATGCCGAGGTGCTGCACCGCCAGGTTCTCCACCCCACCCCAGCCCGCCAGGGAGGGGTAGGTGCGGCCGAACTGGGCCGCCTGGATGAAGGTGCGGAGGAGGGGGTTCTGCTGGAACTCCGGCGCATTCCAGGCGGCGCGGAGGGCGGGGAGCATCCCGCTCGTCTGGGCGTAGCGGACCTGGGCCTCGAGGCCGCCCAGGTACTTGAGGAGTTCCTTGGCCAGGGGCTTGTTCTTGGAGAAGGCGAAGAGGGCGAGGTTGGAACCGCCGAAAAAGGTGTACCGCCCCTTGGGCCCGGCGGGATAGGGCGCCACGCCCAGGTTCTTGGCGGCGGGGCGCTCGGCGAAGCCGCCCTTGGCTTCGGGGACCTGGGCCCGCTGGATCATCCATGGGCCGCTGGCGAAGACGGCGCACTTCCCGGCCTGGAAGTCGGCCTCAATCTGGGCGGTGTTCTTCTCCAGGCTCTCCGCCGGGACGTAGCCCCTTTGGGCCAGGGAGAGGAAGAAGTACAGGCCTTCTAGGCTCTCCGGGCTGCTTAAGGCGCTCTGCCAGCGGCCGCTGGCTTGACGCACGATCTCCCCGCCCGCGCCCCAGATCCAGGGGGCGGCGTTGTGAAGTACATCCCAGGTGTTCTTTCCCGGGGTGCAGAGGGGGGCGAGGGGTTTCTTCGTTTCCGGGTCGGTGAACCGGGACTGGGCCAGGCGTGCGAGCTGCCTCAAAGTCCTGCCAACTGCGGAACATCTGGCGGGGTCTACTCCGGCGGCCCTTAGGGCATCGGTGCGGTAGTAGAAGGCCCTGAGCTCCGAGAACCAGGGGACGGCCGTGGCCTGCCGCCCTCCCTCCAGCCGGGCGGTGCGCCACACGGCGGGGAGGTAAGCCCTCTCCCCGCCCAGGGCCTCCAGCACGTCGTCCACGGGCTCCAGGACACCCATGGCGCTGATCGCCCCCACCCACGTGGTGCCAAGCTGGGTAAGGTCCGGGCCCACGCCGCTGGTGGCGGCGGTGGTGATCTTGGTCCAGGCCACGCCCCAGTCCAGGACGGTCACCTTTACCTGTACCCCACGGGCTTTCTCAAAGGGGGCCACCAGGGCCTTGAAGTCCTCGGCCGGCTGGGCGCTGTTGGGCATGATCCAGACCTCGAGGGTCCCTTGAGCCACGGCCAGGGGTGCGAGGGCGAGGATGATTGAAAGCGCTTTCTTTAGCATACGCTCCACCTCTTTTGGCAAACCCGCCTTCAGGCGGTCCAGAACCTTAGGCCGAAAAGCCGCTCTTTCCCTTCAGGCTCCCACCTCCCTTACCGAGGCCCTCTCCACCAAGGCCAGCTCCAGGTGGGGTAGGTTGGGGGACTCGCCTCCAAGGACCGCCCGGAGGGCGCGGCCCAGGGCCATCCCGATCTCCTGGATGGGCTGGCGCACGGTGGTGAGGGGGGGGGTCTGGTAGGCGCTCAAGGCCACGTCGTCAAAGCCCATGAGGGAAACATCCTCCGGCACGCGAAGCCCCCGCTGGTAAAGGTAAAGCCGGGCGCCAAAGGCCGTCTGGTCGTTGGCGGCGAAGATGGCCGTGGTGTCGGGGTAACGGCGGAAGGCCTCCTCCGCCGCAAGGTAGCCCCCGTCCTCCTCCAGGTTGCCGTAGACCACCCGGGCCTCGAGGCCGGCCTCCCGCATGGCCTTGCGGTAGCCCAGAAGCCTTTCCCGCACGTCCAAGCCTCCCCGGTGGCTGGAAATGTGGACGATGCGAGTGTGGCCTCGCTGGAGGAGGTAACGGGTGGCCTCGTAGGCGGCCTTCTGGTTGTCCAAAAGGAGGGACCAGGCCCTCGGGCCTTCCACCCGTTGGCCGAAGGCCAAGACCGGGATGCCGAGGTCCCTCAGGGCCTCCCCGCCCAGGGCGGTGCCCAGGAGGACCAGGGCCTCTACCGATGGGCCTTCAGGAACTCCAGGGCCTCAAGCTCCCGCACCGGGCTCCAGTGCCCGGGCACGGCGATGGGGCGGTAGGGGGTGGTTTCCAGCTCCAGGGTGAGGGCCTCGAGGATGGGGCCGAAGAAGGGGCTCGCGAAGTCTGAGATCAGAATGCCCACCGCGTAAGAGCGTCCCGTGGCCAGACCTTGGGCCAAGGGGCTCGGCGCGTAGCCTAGCTCCTCCACCGCCTGGAGCACCGCCCGCACCTTCTCTGGGGAGACCCGGGCGGTCCCGTTGAGGACTCGGGACACCGTGGCCGGGGAAACCCCGGCGCGGCGGGCCACCTCTTCAATGGTGGGGCGGGTCCGGGTCATGGTTGAGGTTAGGGTAGCACGGCTTGAAAGCGCTTGCAAGCCCCTGGCCGAAAAGCGCCTGGGCGAGGCCCTTGTAAGCCTGCCCCTTGACGAAAGGGACCTGCCCCCGTAAGCTGCTACCGACCGTTTGGTAGGGAGGCCTCATGCCCCAAGCCTGGATCGTGGAAGCGGCGAGAACCCCCATCGGCAAGCACGGGGGGGCGCTGGCTTCGGTGCGCCCCGACGACCTTCTGGCCCACGTCCTCTCCGCCCTCATGGAGCGCTCGGGGGTGCCCAAGGAGGAGGTGGAGGACGTCTACGCCGGCTGCGCCAACCAGGCGGGCGAGGACAACCGCAACGTGGCCCGTATGGCCCTCCTCCTCGCGGGCTTCCCCGTGGAGGTGGCGGGGTGCACCGTGAACCGCCTCTGCGGCTCCGGCCTCGAGGCCGTGGCCCAGGCGGCTCGGGCCATCTGGGCCGGGGAGGGCAAGGTGTACATCGGAAGCGGGGTGGAGTCCATGTCCCGCGCCCCCTACGCCCTCCCCAAGCCCGAACGGGGCTTCCCCACCGGGAACCTGGTCGTGTACGACACCACCCTGGCTGGCGCTTCGTCAACCCCAGGATGCAGGCCCTCTACGGCACCGAGAGCATGGGGGAAACCGCCGAGAACCTGGCGGAGATGTACGGGATCCCCCGGGAAGAGCAGGACCGCTTCGCCCTCCTCTCCCACCGGAAGGCGGTGCGGGCCTGGGAGGAGGGGCGCTTTAGGGAGGAGGTGGTCCCCGTGCCGGTGAAGCGGGGCAGGGAGGAGGCCCTGGTGGAGGTGGACGAGGGCCCGAGGCGGGACACCTCCCTGGAGAAGCTCTTAAGCCTAAAGCCCGTCTTCCGGGAAGGGGGCACGGTGACCGCGGGGAACAGTAGCCCCCTGAACGACGGGGCGGCGGCGGTGCTCCTCGTTTCCGACGACTACGCCAAGGCCCACGGCCTGAAGCCCCTGGCCCGGATCCGGGCCATGGCCGTGGCCGGGGTGCCCCCCGCATCATGGCATCGGCCCGTGCCTGCCACGAGAAAGGCTTTGGAGCGGGCGG
>BBBL01000109.1 GCA_001311545.1 Thermus kawarayensis JCM 12314
CCTGGACGGCAAGCCCATCACCCGCTGGCGGGGGCCGAACGCCCGGGAGGCGGAGGCGGACTACCGCCGGGTGGCGGAGGAGCTCCTCAGGGAGCTCGCCAGGACCCCGAGAGGAGGGAGGCGTGAGGCGGAGGCGCCTGGCGGAGCTGGTGAGGGAGGAGGCCGAAACTCTCCAAGAGAGTTCTCTTCCTTCTGAGGACAAGAAAGTGCAGCCTCTACCAAGATACCTCACCTATATTCGCAAAGAATGTAGGCTTAGGCTAGACCAGATAGAATCTCTCAGCTCGTTGGCAAGAAAGATAAAACAGTCCTACAAGCTTCCCCATAGGTTGACCGAAAATGACCTAATTAGGGTGGCCGTTGATCTGTTTTTGAACGATGTTCAAGGATCTGCAGAAAAGGCGTTTGATTATTTGAAAAATCATCTGAGGGGAGGTGTTGATGATCCAAATTGATCAATGCGAAGAAATTCTCAAACACCTCGGGCACTTAAATAATGCCCACGACATCGCGGATTGGATTCTACAGAATCAAAGCGATCCCAACGGCAAGAAGCTTCTCGCTCGTATCTACAAGTGCTATGAAAGGGAGGCCAAGGGAAAGGGAAAAACGAAACTTTGAGTTTCCCAAATTTGAACAAAGGGGAGAGATAACTAAAAACGCCTTGGTTTTGATTGCTCTATATGTTACATTCAAAAAAAAGGTTTATACTGGGTGCCCAAAAATGCCTTGAACAAATTAACTAAGGGCAACGATAGCCAGCAAGCTCGTCACTTAAGGCGGCAAGGCTTCCCCACGATAAACTCCGACTCGTGGACCAAGAAAACATGTCTTCCTAAGCCCCCCGAAGGGGTATTCTCGTATGCCCTCCTTGGTACACATGTCCTAGAGCCAGCTCCTCACCGAAAGAAGGGGTTGAATACCAACGACTTTGAAGAAATAAAGCGCGCCTACAAGTACCGTTGCGCTACTTGTGGAGCAGAGGAAGGAAAAGAACACTACAATCCCTATTACGCCACAAAAGCGGTTGTGAAGCTTCAAAAGGGGCACATGAACCCTCACAAACCCCTAGTTGCAGGTAATATCATCCCCCAGTGCCAGTTCTGTAACCGAGCATATCGGAACTGGTGGGTATTTGACCGCAACGGGCGAGTGATCGGCATCGCCAATTGGTCAAGAGTGCTGCATTCTCTGAAAAACAAACACTTACTTCAAGAGCCACAAAGCTCTGAGGAGCAAGAGACTTTAGTAGAGATCTTGGAGATCCTGAATACATTGGGACTAAGGAGGGAGAAGTGAGTGAGATTGTACCTAACACTGTAATACTAGGCGACGCCCAAGAGACCCTTAAAAAGATCCCCGATTCTTCAGCCGATCTTGTGCTGACAGATCCCCCTACTTTCTTGACAAACTTGACGCGGATTGGGATCCCCAAGAAGTGAAGAACATCACTCAAGGCAGGTTATCAAAAATCTCCCTGGAGGTATGCGTTTTGACCCTGATCAAGGAATGAGGCTTCAAGAATGGTACCAAAAGATTAGCCAAGATATTTTCCGCGTTCTGAAGCCGGGGGGCTTCTTTTTATCCTTCTCTAGCCCCCGTCTCGTTCACAGACTAGCTGTTGCCGTGGAAGATGCCGGGTTTTATATCCGGGACATCTTCATTTGGGTATACCCGGAAGGTAGAGCAAAAGCCCAAACTCTTACACGCTACACTTCAGTAAAAGATGAGCGCCTAAGTTACTGGAAAACTCCGCAAGTAAGGGGAAATTACGAACCCATCGTGGTTGCCCAAAAGCCGCCTGAAGGAAAGCTTGTGGATAACTTCCTTTCAAATGGCGTTGGGCTGTTCAATTTTTCCGAGCGCTTGGAAGGAAACTACTTCCCTTCAAATGTCCTTATGACGGAAAAAAATGGCGTTTCTTCCTCCCATATTCTTGATTCCCAAGCCCAAAAAAAGAAGAGAGGGGCGACTTTAATACACACCCAACAGTAAAGCCCCTGGCGCTTCTACGCTATTTAATTCGCCTAACCACCCCAAAGGGTGCTGTTGTACTTGATCCTTTCCTTGGGAGCGGAAGTACAGCTGTTGCTGCATTGCTGGAAGAAAGAAAGTACATAGGGATCGAAATAAACCGAGAATATTACCAAATTGCCTTTAGGCGCATAGAGAAGGCCAAACAGGAGAAGGCAGTCAACTCAACTGCACAACCATTGTTGTTATAAATAGCAGTGGACAGGGTAATCTCCAGGCTGTTCCCAAAGCACTCCCTTCTATGGGGGGAGCAACACTCCGGCTATTTTCGGCGCCCCCTTGAGCTACCTAGGACATCCTGCGCAGCGCGCTTATAAAGAAGTCAGGAAGGTGACTATCAAAGTGAAACATGCCCCACCCTCCTTGATAACATCTTCATGGGAAATATACCGAGTCTTTTTGCCTCCGTAGCTTTTATTATCCCTTGAACGCAGATTTTTTTATCGCATTTGCCGGGAGAACAAAATAACGGAGATCACTAGGCATCAAGGTAAAGAACAGGAAAGCGTCACTATGTTCTTCATCCACGTAAGTGAGTAAGCGATCAACCTTGTTTTGTTTTATATCGTAGATGTTCCTTTCCCCACTCCTAGAATTTTGGAGTTCAATTTCTACCGTACCTCTAGGCAAAAAAAATGGTGAAATCCGGTTCGGAAGAGGTATACTTTTTTTTTGGTCTTCCTAAAAACGAATTTTCTGTCACTATCCCGCCCTGATGCTTTAATTTCAAAGCGAATACCTGGCAACTCACGAAAGATTTTGCGCTTGATCCACAGTTTGAATAGATCTTCAAAAAAACCATCCTTCTATTACATCATAGATGTATTCCTCGGGATGCCGCTTGTCCTTCTCATAGTCCATCTTAACTGCGTCGCGGCGTTTCAAGTTCTCAAATAGACTTTCTTTATAATCCCTAGCCAGCCTCCTCACTTCCTCTGCATCATCCAGAGAAAACACTTCAAACCAGCGATCCAAATTGCACCAAAAAAGCCTCTCTCTCCTAGAAGAGCCAGCTTCCCCCAGAAGCTTCTCCTCCAAAGGCGTCAAGCAAGACATAAGAAGACTATAGCCTAAGTAGGGATCACATCGGGCAGCGCACGGGCGGCCTCCTCCAGGCGCTTGCGGGAGACGTGCACGTAGACCTGGGTGGTGCTGATGGAGCTGTGGCCCAGAAGCTCCTTCACCTCGTCAATGCCCCTTCCCGCCTCCACCAGGGCGGAGGCGTAGGAGTGCCGGAGCTTGTGGGGGGTGATGCGCCGCCAGTCCTTGAGGCCCGCCCGCCTGGCCACCCGCTTCACCATGGCCTCCACCGCCCGGGCGGAGAAGGGCTTCCCCCGGTTGGGCCCCGAGGTGTGGCTCCAGATGTAGGGGCTCGTGGGGTGGCCCTCCAGGTTCCGGTGCTTGAGCCACTGGTGGAGGGCCCGCTGGGCCGTGGGGGAGAGGACCACCACCCGCTCCTTACCCCCCTTCCCCTGGACCCGGATGGCGTGGGGGACGCCGTCCTGATAGGTGATGTCGGCGTAGGTGAGGGCCAGGGCCTCGGAGAGGCGGAGGCCCGTGCCGTAGAGGAAGGCGAGGAGGGCCCAGTCCCGGAGGCCACCCGGGGGGAGCGGTTCTGGTAGGCCGCCTGGAGGAGGCGGGCCACCTCGGGCGGGGTGAGGTAGACGGGGAGCCTCCGGGGGAGCTTGGGCCGCTTGACCCCCTCCGTGGGGTCCTTGAGGATGGGTAGGCCCTCCACCTCGGCCAGGTAGCGGAAGAGCTTCCTTAAGGAGGCCAGGACGCGCCCCACCCTGTGGGGGCTCACCTCGCGGGAGGCCAGGAAGGCGCGGATGTGCTGGCTCCCCACCTCCTCCCAGCGGGGGGGCCTGCCGTGGCGCTCCCGGAACCAGCGGGCGAAGAGGCCCGCGTCCATGAGGTACTCCTTGGCGGTGCGGGGGGAGCGGCCCTCCTCCATCTCCAGGTATCTGCGGAAGCGGGCGAAGAGCTCGGCGTGGGGGTCCGTCATCATGGTCCATCCTCCTCAAAGGCGGGAACGGGCACCACGGGGACCAGCCCGCGGGCCACGCGGTAGAGCCTGCGGTCCAGGGTGAAGAAGCGGCCCTTCCCCTCCCTCTCCCAGAGCCAGGCGAAGGAGGCGAGTTGGAGGCGTCCGCTCCTCTCAAGGGATGCTCCTCGGCCAAGGCGCCCGCCAGCTGGACCACGGGAGGGCTCAGGGGCACGCGAAGGAAGGTGGGCCAGTCGGCCCGGAAAGTGGCGCTCAGGGAAGCCTGGCGGCGGGAGGTGATGGCCCTTCCCCGGCGCAGGGCGTGGAAGGTGGCCAGGGTCTCCACGTAAGCCAGGTGGTGGGAGGCGGCGAGGAGGGTGTCGGGGCGTTGGGCCAGGCCCACGGCCCACTCAAAGGGGTCCTCGGGCTCCAGGTAGTAAAGGCGCACCAGGACGCTGGTGTCCAGGAAGAGCAGCTCAGCGCCGGAGGTCCTGGAGGACGGCATCCAGGGGAACCCCCTTCCCTTGACCGCGCCAGGGCTTGAAGCGGGGCTTGGGCCCCTCCGGAGGCTCCAGGGACACCTCGGAGGCCAGGCGGCGCCACTCGGGGGCCTTGAGGAGGGCTTTCAGCAGGGGCTCCTTGGTCTTGGGCATGGCTCCATCCTACCCTTCCCGGGGAGGGGTGCCCTCGAGGGCCCCCACCCCCGCTTTCCCGAAGTATAGCATTCGTAAAAGATTCGTTTGGCGAAGTGGTAGAGGGAGGCCCCGACCGAAGAGGGGCCCCGTCCGGTAGGGCAAAAACCCCAGGAAAAGGGGCGGTCGGAGGGCTGGGACGGCCGGCGGAAGGTTGCGACAAAAGATGGGAGATTGCGACAAACTCACGGACTTCCAGGCTTACAGACTTCCAGAGTCTGGATGTCTGTAAGTTCCAGGAAGTTCCAAGGCCCTCCGCCTCTCTTCTGTACCATGGGGGCATGCGGGAGAGCCCCACAGCCAAGGGGGACCCCCCCGAAAAAGACCCTCTGGACGGCAAGCTTCTCTTGACCTACAGCGAGGTGGCCAAGGCCCTCGGCTTGGGTCGGACGACGATCTACAGGATGGTGAAGGCGGGGCGCCTCAAGGTGGTTCACCCCACCCCCCGCTCGGCCCGCATCACGAGGGAGAGCCTCCTGGCCTTCCTCCGCTCCCTGGAGGAGGAGGCGAGGCCCGAGGGGGCGGGGAGGAGCGTGGTGGACCGGGCCCGGGAGGTCCTGAGGCGCTTCGGCCTCTAGGGGGAGGCGTGGAGGAGGTCAAGGAGGAGCGTAAAGAGAAGCCCGGGGCCCGCCACCCGGCCCACCAGGCCACCCTCTTCCTGGAGGGGAGCCTGAGGGAGGAGGGCTTCGCTAGCCCCCGCCTTCCCCGGGGGTGCCGGGTGGAGGTGGCGGGGTACGCCCTGACCCAGCCGGAGGAGCACCGGGGGGAGGGGGTCTTCGCCCTCTGGCCCCGCACGGACGAGGAGGGGAGGCTCGTCCTGGCCCAGGCGGCCACCAAGCTCAGGCGCCCCCTGGAGGGGCCGGAGCTGGTGGTGCACGGGGTCCTCCTCCACGCCGACCGGAGGAGGCTCGTGGTCCTCGTCCAGCCCAAGAGCGGGGAGGCCTTCAGGCTCACCCTGGCCCGGGCCCGGGGCTTCACCGCCTTCCTGGAGCCCAGGAGGGCCTACCGCCTCGAGGGGGCTGCGGGGGGGAGGCTCCTCGCCGAGCGGGCCTTCCCCCTGGGGAAGTGGGTCCTGGCCCGGAAAGGGGGGAGGCCCCTCCCCGAGCCCATAGAGGGGGACCGGAACCCGCACCTGGAGGGGCG
>BBBL01000110.1 GCA_001311545.1 Thermus kawarayensis JCM 12314
CCCCCTCCTTTGCCCCCCTTCTCCTGGACACCCTGAGGCGGCTTGGGGTGAGGGCCACCTTCTTCGTCATCGGCCGCAACGCCGAGGCCTACCCTTACTTCGTCCGCGACCTGGTGGCGGCGGGCCACGAGCTCGGCAACCACACCTACCACCACGTGCGCCTTCCGGGCCTTCCCGAGGAGGCCATTCGCCAGGAGCTCCTCGCCTGCAACCGGGTCCTGGAGTCCCTCACCGGCGCGCCTCCCCGCTACTTCCGCCCCCCCGGGGGGCGGTTTGACCGCACCGTGCTCCGGGTGGCCCGGGAGCTTGGCCTCACCACGGTCTTCTGGACCGATGACCCGGGGGACTATGCCGGCCTCTCCCCCCAGGTCCTGGAGGCCCGCCTCCAGGCCCACCTCCGCCCCGGGGGAATCGTCCTTCTCCACGACAACGTGAGGGCCACCCTCGAGGTCCTCCCCCTCTTCGTCCGCCTGGCCAAGGCCCAGGGCCTGGCCCTGGGCCCCGTCTCCACCCTTCCCCAGGCCAGAAGATGAGAAACCCCGCTCTGGACGCTTTCCGGGGGCTTACCGTCTTTCTCATGCTTCTGGTGAACAACCTGCCGCCGGGCGCTCCTCCATGGATGGGCCACGGCCCCTTCGGCCACAGCTACTACCTGGCGGACTGGGTCTTCCCCTGGTTCCTTCTCGCCATGGGCGCGGCTATCCCCATGAGCCGGAGAGGCTTTCTTCAGCGGGGCCTTCCGGGATGGCGCTACGAGGTGCGCCTTCTCCACCGCGCCGCCCTTCTCTTCCTCCTGGGCCTTGGCCTCACAAGCCTTCAGGCGGGCCGCCCCGTTTTCGCCCTGGACGTGCTCCAGCTCATCGCCCTGGCCTACCTTGGGGCCGCCTGGCTTTACGACCTCCCGCCCCTCCGGCGCCTCCTCCTCGCCCTCCTCTTCCTCCTGGGCTACGGGGCGGCCCTCCTCCTGGTGCCCGTGCCCGGGGTCGGGGTGGGGGTGTACCGCGAGGACGCCAACCTCCCCCTCCACCTGAACCGCACCTACCTGGCTCCCCTGGGCCTCCGGGGTCTTCCTTCGGCGGTGCCCACAGGAGGGTTCGCCCTCCTCGCCACCTTTCTGGGGGAGGCCCTCCTGGAAGGGCGGCGGGGAAGGACCCTGGCCCTGGGCCTTTTGGGCCTCTTCCTGGGCCTTCTGGGCCTCTTTCTTCTCCCTCCCGACAAGACCTACTGGACCCCCACCTACCTCCTCCTGGCCCTGGGGGTGGGAGCGTTCCTCCTCTTGCTCCTGGAAGGGCTTCCTCCCTGGGCCCAGGCTCCCTTGCGGCCCCTGGGGGCCAACCCCCTTCTGGCCTACGTCCTTCCCCTGGCCCTCAAGCTCACCCTTCTCAAGGCCCCCCTGGAGGCCCTCCTTGCCCTTCTCACCGCCCGCTATGGCCTTCTTGGGGGTTGGGCCTGGACGGCGGGTATATTCTCGGGTGGTGGCTCGTATTCTTCTGGCTCTACCGCTTGCGCTTTTTCTTCCGGCTTTAGCCTTTCCCCTCCACGGCCAGGAGTTCTCCACCCTGGTGCAGGACTCCTACCGGGAGGTGAGGGGGGCCCCCGCCTTTCTCCCCTGGCTGCAAGGGGCCTACGCCCGGGCCTTCGGCGCCTCCCTGGAGCGGGCCCTGAAGGAGGAGGGGAGGAGGGGGCCTCGAGGCGGCCCGCTTCGCCTTCCTCCTGGTGAAACGCCTCCTTCCCCGCTTCAGCCTGGAGGAGGGGTACGAGTTCGCCTACGCCGCCCTCAAGGGGGAAAGGCAGTGCCTGTTGCAGGCGGTCCTGGTCCAGGGGCTTTTGCAGGAGATGGGCTATGAGGCCGGGGTCTACATGGTCTGGCGGAATCCGGAGGGGAGGGAGAGCAACCTGGGCCATGCGGTGGCGGTTCTCCGCCTGAAGGGAAGGGATTACCTGGTGGACCCTTCCGAACCCGAGCCCTTCGCCCGCCACCGGGGCCTTTTCCTGGACACCGCGGCGGGTTACCGCTTTGTGGAGCCGGTCTATACAGATGGGGGTGGTATCGTGGGCTACCGTTTCCAGGGCAGGGTCTTGAGGCCGGAGGAGGTCCGGCCCTTACCCTTCGCCTTCCTCCGCTCCCAGTTCTACTACTACCGGGGGGAGCAGGCCAAGGGGGGGGTCTTCGCCAAGCCTTCCACCCGCCTGGGCCTGGAGCGCTCCTTAGGCATGCTGGAGCGGGCCGTGGCCCTGGACCCCAAGAACCCCCTTGCCCTTTACGTCCTGGGGCTCACCAAGAGGAAGCTCCACCGGGGGGGGCAGGCGGAGCTGGAGGCGGCCTTCCGCCTCTACCAGGCCTTCGGCCACGTCCCCGAGGGGCCGCGACGGGCCCTGGGCCTCCCTTAGGGTATGGCCGCTCCCCCTTCCCCCAAGGAGGAAGGCCGCTACCCCTGGTGGCAGGTGATGTGCCTCACCGGGGTGGACTACTTCTCCACCCTGGGCTACCAACCGGGCATCGCCCTCCTGGCGGCGGGGCTCCTCTCCCCCTGGCCACCTTGGCCCTGGTGCTCTTCACCCTCTTCGGGGCCTGCCCGTCTACCGCCGGGTGGCGGAGGAAAGCCCTCACGGGGAGGGTTCGGTGGCCATCCTCAGCCGGCTTTTCCCCGGCTGGCGGGGGAAGCTCTTGGTGCTGGTGGTCCTGGGCTTCATGGCCACGGACTACACCATCACCATCACCCTCTCCGCCGCCGACGCCGCCGTTCACTTCCTGGGTAACCCCCTGGCCCCCCCCTGGCTTCAGGGGCAGCAGGTGGGCCTCACCCTTTTCCTCATCGCCCTGTTGGGCTTTGTCTTCTACCTGGCTTCCGGGAGGCCATAGGGGTGGCGGTGGTCCTCACCCTGGGCTACCTGGCCCTGAACGCCTGGGCCCTCTTGGCTGCCCTGCCCCACCTGGAAGGGGCCCATCTCGCCCGTTACCTCGAGGCCCTCTCCCACCAGTACCCCGACCCTTTGCCCCTCCTCCTGGGGGTGGTTCTGGCCTTTCCCAAGCTCGCCCTGGGGCTTTCCGGCTTTGAGACCGGGGTGGCGGTCATGCCCCTTATAAGGGCGCCCCCGGGGACGACCCCGAGCGTCCCCAGGCCGAATCCGCAACACCCGGCGCCTCCTCACCGCCGCCGCCCTCATCATGGGGGCGCTGCTTCTGGCCAGCAGCCTGACCACCACCCTTCTCATCCCCCGGACCTTTGGGGGAGCGAAGAGGTTTCGGGCCGGGCCATCAGCTACCTGGCCCACCGTTACCTGGGGGAGGGGGTGGGAAGCCTCTACGACCTGGCTCCATCCTCATCCTTTGGTTCGCCGGGGCCAGCGCCATGGCCGGCCTTCTCACCATCGTGCCCCGTTACCTGCCCCGCTTCGGCATGGCCCCGGAGTGGGCCCGCCAGGAGCGCCCCCTGGTGGTCTTCTTCACCGTCATCGCCTTCGCCGTCACCCTGGCCTTCCAGGCCCGGGTGGAGGCCCAGGCGGCGGCCTACGCCACGGGGGTCCTGGTGGTCATGACCTCGGCCGCCTTCGCCGCCTACTGGCTGGACCGCCAGGCGCAGAGCCCCGGGGCCCTCTACCACGGGGGCCTGGTCCTGGTGTTCCTCTACGTTCTGGTGGCCAACGTCCTCGAGCGCCCGGACGGGGTCAAGATCGCCTCCTTCTTCATCGCCGCCACCCTTCTCGTGTCCTTCACCTCCCGGGCCCTCCGCTCCTTTGAGCTCCGGGTGGAGCGTTTCCTCCCCGACGAGGAGGCGGAGCGCCTCATCGCCCGCCTGGGGGAAGGGAAGGGGGAGATCCGCCTGGTGGCCCACCGTCCCGAGCGGCCCAGCCCCTACGCCTACCTGGAGAAGGAGCGGCGCATCCGCGAGATCGGCCACATCCCTTCCGCCGACCCCATCTACTTTGTGGAGGTCTATGTGCAGGACCCCTCGGAGTTCAGCGCCGAGGCCCGGGTCTGGGGGGTGGATCACCCCCAGTACAAGGTCTTCCGCATCATCGGCACCTCGGCCCCCAACACCCTGGCCGCTTTTCTCCTCTACCTCCGGGACCGCACGGGCAGGCGGCCCCACATCTACTTTGAGTGGCCCGAGGAAAGCCCCCTGCAGGCGGCCTTGGACTTCCTCCTTTTCGGCGAGGGGGACGTGCCCACCCTGACCCACGAGGTCCTGCGGCGGGCGGAGCCGGACCCGGAATGGCGGCCCCTGGTCTACGTGGGGGGCTAAGTACCCCGTAATACCACCCCATGCTGCTTGCGCCAGCATGGGGGCCCCTAGCAGGCTTCCCCGAGCCGGTCGGTAGGGCGAAGGGGGGCCCCCAAAGGACGCCCTCGGCCTTGGGTAAAGGCCTTCATGCTGCAGAACCGAGGCGCGGATACTTAGCCCCGCCAGTGGCGCAAAAGGCCCGCCGCCAGGATGGTCATGGGCACCGCCAAAAAGATGCCCAGGAAGCCGAAGAGCTTCCCGAAGGCGAAGATGGCGAGGAGCACCAAGGCGGGGTGGAAGCCCAGGGTGCGCCCGTAGATGAGGGGGATGAGCACCTTGCCTTCCAGAAGGGCGATGACCCCGTAGCCTGCCAGGACCAAAAGGGCGGCCAGGGGTCCTTTGGCGGAGAGGGCCAAGAAGGTGGCGAGCAAGGCGGTGGTGAGCCCCCCCACGAAGGCACCACCTCCAGCACCCCGCCTATGACCCCCAGGGCCAGGGGGCTCGGCACCCCCAGGAGGAGGAGCCAGCTCCCGAAGAGGAGGGCGAAGGAGAGGGCGATGAGGAACTGGGCCCGGGCCCAGTAGCCCATGCGGCGCCAGGTGTCCTCCAGGACCGGTCCCAGCCCTGTCCGGGCAAGTAGGGGGCGGCCCGTTGCACCAGGTGGGGCTCGAGGCTGATCATCACCGCCAGCACCAGGGCCAGGACCAGCTCGGAAACCGTCTCGGCCGTCCGGGCGAGAAGGCCTCCTGCCACCCGCACCGAGGCCGCTAGAGAGGCGGTAAGGTCGTTGGGCACCAGACCGAGGTTGGACTCTACCCAGGAGACTGTCTGGGGGAGAAGCTCGGCCAGGTGGCGAAACTGGGCGGCGAGCAAAGGCGCCGCCAGGAAGCCCCCCAGGGCCACCACCCCCAGGACCAGGAGGTAGGCCAGGATGACCGCGCTTGGGTGGGGGAGACGGCGCCCTAAAAGCCTCACCGCCGGGTCCAGGGCGGCGGCCAGGGTGAAGGCCAGGAAGACCCAGAGGAGAAGGGGGTAGAGGCGGGCTAGGGCCAGAGGCCCAGGAGAAAGAGGCCCAGGCTGAGGAACCAGCGTCCCATGCCCTTCACTCTATTCCCGGGGCCCGGGAGGGGTGGAATGGGGGCGGAGTCGCCATGCCATGCCTGGCGTAGCATGGCAAGGGCTAAGGCTTTCCGGCCCCTTCCTGCGGCCCTCTTCTCCAGGCAGAGGGGGTGACGCCGGGGTCACCCGCCTGCCCCCCAGATACACCTCCAGGACCTCGAGGCCCTCCCCCAGCACCAAAAGGTCCGCCCGCTTGCCGGGGGCGATCTCCCCCCGGTCCTTTAGGCCCAGGTACCGGGCGGGGAGGGTGGAAAGCCTCCTCGCCGCCTCCTCCAGGGAAAGCCCGAAGGCCACCAGCTTGCGGAGGGCCTGGTCCATGGTGAGGGTGCTGCCCGCCAGGCTTTCCCCGAGCCACACCCCCTCCCCCCGCTTCTCCACCCGGTGGGCCCCCAAGGGGTAGACCCCATCCGGCATCCCCGCCGCCGCCACGGCGTCGGTGACGAAGTAG
>BBBL01000111.1 GCA_001311545.1 Thermus kawarayensis JCM 12314
GGAAACCGTGAGGGTGAGCCTCTGCACCCGGCTGTTCTTGGCCCCATCCTCCACGGTGAGGGTCAGGGGGAACTGCCCCTTCTCCTTGGGCACCCCGGAAAGCCTCCCCCCCTGGAAGGCGAGGCCCTGGGGGAGCTTGCCCTCGAGGCCGAAGCTGTAAGGCCGCACCCCCCCCTCGGCGCTGAAGGTGGCCTGGTAGGGCTCCCCCAGGTAGGCCGGGGGAAGGGTGGTGGCGGTGAGGCGCAAGGGGTCCAGGCCCGTCCCCACGTCCTGGGTGCCGCAGGCGGCCAGGAGCAAGGCCAGGAGCCAGAGCTTCCGCATGAGGCCAGTCTAGCGGGTATAGTTGAGGGCATGGTGAAGCCGGACTGGTGGATCCGGGAGATGGCCAAAAGGGGCATGATTGAGCCCTTTGAGGAAAGGCTGGTGCGGGAGGGCGTGATCAGTTACGGGCTTTCCAGCTTCGGCTACGACCTCAGGGCCGCCCCCGAGTGGAAGATCTTCACCAACGTCTTCTCCACGGTGGTGGACCCCAAGAACTTTGACCCCAAAAGCTTCGTGGAGTACGAGGGGGAGGAGGTCATCATCCCCCCAACTCCTTCGCCCTCACCCGGAGCGTAGAGTACATCCGCATGCCGGAGAACGTCATCGCCATCGCCCTGGGCAAGAGCACCTACGCCCGGTGCGGCATCGTGGCCAACGTGACCCCCCTGGAGCCCGGATGGGAAGGGCACGTCACCCTGGAGATCTCCAACACCACCCCCCTTCCCGCCAAGGTCTACGCCGGGGAAGGCATCGTCCAGCTCCTCTTCCTGGAAGGCCCAAGGCCAGAGGTGACCTACCGCGACCGGCGGGGGAAGTACCAGGGGCAGAAGGGCATCACCCTGCCCAGGGTGTAGGCTATGAGGGTGCGCCTCCTCCTCTTGCTCCTTCTCCTCGGCGCCTGCAAGGGTGAGAGCATGAAGCCCCTTCCCTACCTCTCGGAAACCCCGGTGCGCTCCTTTGCCGCTCCCGAGCCCGTGCTGGAGCCGGGCAAGGACTACTACGCCCGGCTCAAGACCACCAAGGGGGAGATCCTTCTGGACCTTCTGGAAAAGGAGGCCCCCAACACGGTGAACTCCTTCGTCTTCCTCGCCCTCCACCGCTACTTTGAGGACCTGGACTGGCACCGGGTCATTCCGGGCTTCGTGGCCCAGACCGGGGACCCCACCGGCACGGGCCGGGGCGGGCCGGGCTACGCCTTCGGCCTGGAGATCGTCCCCGGCCTGGCCTTTGACCGGGAAGGCCTGGTGGGCATGGCCCGCACCCAGGACCCCAACTCCAACGGTAGCCAGTTCTTTCTCACCCTGGGGCCCGCCCCTCACCTCACCGGCCAGTACACCCTCTTCGCCCGGGTGGTGAAGGGGATGGACGTGGCGAGGGGCCTCGCCCCCACGGAGGGCCCCCTGGCCACGGGGGCCAAGGACAGGCTCCTCTCCGTGGAGATCCTGGTCAAGGAATGATCCCCGAGGCACCCGCTTTCTCCTGCCCCCCGAGGCCTGGCTCAAAACCGAGGCGGTGGGGAGACTTAGGGACCTCTTCCTGCGCCACGGGTACGAGCCCGTGGAGCTTCCCGCCTTGGAGCTCTACGACCCCACCCATCCCTTGGCGGAGAGGGCCTTCAAGCTGGTGGACAAGACCGGGGAGGTCCTGGCCCTAAGGAGCGAGTTCACCACCCTCCTGGCCAAGCTCCTCAAGGGAAGCCTGGGGGAAGGCGTCCACCGCTTCCAGTACGCCGGGGCCCTGTGGCTTAGGGAGGCGGACGCCGAGCTGGGGCGGCTCAGGGAGTACACCCAGGTGGGCCTCGAGCTTCTGGGCGCCACGGGACCCCTGGCCGACGCCGAGGTTCTGGAGCTCGCCTTCGCCGCCCTCGAGGCCCTGGGGGTGGAGGGGGTGGTGGAGGTAGGCCTCCCGAGCCTGGTGGGGGAGGTCCTCAAGGCCTCGGGGCTTCCCGAAGGGGCCCAGAAGGCGGCGCAAAGGGCCATCCACCGCAAGAACCTCCCCGAGCTCAAGGCCCTCCTCGCCGAAAATCCCGTGGCCGAGGAGGCCCGGCGGGCCCTTCTCTCCCTCCCCGACCTCTACGGAGGGGAGGAGGTGCTCCGGGAGGCCGAGGCCCTGCCCCTCCCCCCAAAGGCCAGGGAGGCCTTAAAGGCCCTGGAAAAGGCCCTCGTCCTCCTGGGGCGGCCCGTCCTCCTGGACCTGGGCATGGCCCGGCGGTACGAGTACTACTCGGGGATCTTCTTCCGGGCCTACACCCCCGGCTTCGGCCTCCCCCTCCTGGGAGGCGGGCGGTACGACGGGGCCCTTCTCCCAAGGCCGCGGGCTTCGCCCTGGGGGTGGAAAGGCTTCTTGAGGCCCTGAGGCTTCCCAAGGAGGAGGCGGCTCCCGAGGTCCTGGCCCTGGACCTCGCCGCCCTCCGCCGCTTCGCCAAGGAAAGGCGCACGGAGCTCTTCCACGGGGAGGACCCCCTGGCCTACGCCAGCCCGAGGGATCCCCTTCCTCGCCCGGGGGGAGGAGCTTTGGAGGGTGGAATGAGGCGCTTCGCCCTCACCGTGGCCCTGCCCAAGGGGAGGATGTTCCAGGAGGCCTACCAGGCCCTCCTCCGGGCAGGCTTGGACCTCCCCCCCGTGGAGGACCAAAGGGCCCTCCTCCACGGGAAAGAGGGGGGGGTGGCCCTCCTGGAACTCCGCAACAAGGACGTCCCCGTCTACGTGGACCTGGGGATCGCCGAGGTGGGCGTGGTGGGCAAGGACGTGCTCCTGGACTCGGGGCGGGACCTCTTTGAGCCGTGGACCTGGGCTTCGGGGCCTGCCGCCTCTCCCTCATAAGGCGCCCCGGGGATACCGCCCCCATCCGCCGCATCGCCACCAAGTACCCCAACTTCACCGGGAGGCTCCTCAAGGAGCGGGGCTGGGCGGCGGACGTGGTGGAGCTTTCCGGGAACATTGAGCTGGCGGCGGTCACGGGCCTGGCGGACGCGTGGTGGACGTGGTCCAGACCGGGGCCACCCTGAGGGCGGCGGGGCTTATTGAGGTGGAGGTCCTGGCCCACTCCACGGCGAGGCTGGTGGTGAACCGGCAGGCGCTTAAGCTCAAGCGGGCGGTCCTCAAGCCCCTGATCCAGCGGCTTAGGGAGCTTTCCGGGCCATGAGGGAACGCACCGAGGCGCGAAAGCAGAAGGTGGAGGAGGTGCTGGGGCGGCGCCAGCCCGACCTCACCGTCCTCCTGGAAAACGTGCACAAGCCCCACAACCTCTCGGCCATCCTGCGCACCTGCGACGCCGTGGGGGTCCTCGAGGCCCACGCCGTGAACCCCACGGGCGGGGTGCCCACCTTCAACGAGACCAGCGGGGGAAGCCACAAGTGGGTCTACCTGCGGGTGCACGAGAGCCTAGAGGAGGCCTTCCGGTACCTGAGGGAAAGGGGCTTTAAGGTCTACGCCACCGCCCTCCGGGAGGACGCCCGGGACTTCCGGGAGGTGGACTACACCGAGCCCACCTGCGTCCTCCTGGGAGCGGAGAAGTGGGGGGTCTCCGAGGAGGCCTTGGCCCTGGCGGACGGGGCCATCAAGATCCCCATGCTGGGCATGGTTCAGAGCCTGAACGTCTCCGTGGCCGCCGCCGTGATCCTCTTTGAGGCCCAGAGGCAGAGGCTTAAGGCGGGGCTTTACCACAGGCCCCGCCTGGACCCGGAGCTTTACCAGAGGGTGCTCGCCGACTGGCTCAGGAAGTGAGGAGGGCCTCCTCCAAGAGCTCCTCCAGGGCCTGGGCCTTGACCCCGAGAACGGAAACCCAAACCTGAAGCTCTCCCCAGGCCTCCTCGTCCCCCGGGTTTTCCTTGGCCCTTTTCCAAGCGTTCTGGAAGGCCCTGGAAGCCTCGTCCAGCTCGTCCAGGAGCACCCCCAGGACCTCCCTCAGGTGTTCCTTGCGCGCCCGTTTCCGGGCTTCAGTCCTGGACCTCCTTCTATCGTCCATCCACGTAGGTGAGCCAGTCCTCGTACTCAGGCCGCCGCCCGGTGGCGGCCTCGAGGTAGACCTCCCGGAGCCTCAAGGCCACGGGGCCGGCGGTGCCCTTCCCGACGGGCCTCCAGTCAATCATGGACACCGGGGTCACCTCGGCGGCGGTGCCGGTCATGAAGACCTCGTCGGCCATGTAGAGCTGGTCCCGGGTGGCCCGCACCACCTGGACCTCGTAGCCCAGGTCCTTGGCGATGCGGATCACCGAGTCCCGGGTGATGCCCTCGAGGTTCACCGAGTGCTCCAGGGCGTAGATCACCCCGTCCCGCACGAAGAAGAGGTTCTCCCGCTTCCCTCGGCCACGTACCCCTCCTCGTCCAGGAGGAGGGCCTCGTCGGCCCCGGCGGCCACCGCTCCATCTTGGCCAAGGCGGAGTTCACGTAGTTCCCCCCCACCTTGGCCTTCCCCGGCATCACGTTGGCGGGGAAACGGGCCCAGGAGCTGGTGATGAGCCTGGCCCCCTTGCGCACCGCCTCCTCCCCCAGGTAGGCCCCCCACTCCCAGGCGGCTACCATGACCTCGGCGGGGTTGTTGGGGAGGGGGTTCACCCCGAGGCCCTGGCCCCCATCCAGGCCAGGGGGCGGATGTAGCAGCTCTTGTAGCCATTCCGCCGCACCACCTCCTTGATGGCCTCCTCCAGCTCCTCAGGAGCGAAGGGGATCTCCATGCGGAGCACCTTGGCGGAGTTGTAGAAGCGCCGCACGTGCTCCTTGAGCCGGAAGATGGCGGGGCCTTTGGGGGTCTCGTAGGCCCTGATCCCCTCAAAGACGCTGGTGCCGTAGTGCAGGGCGTGGCTTAGGACGCTGGTCTTGGCCTCCTCCTGGGGCACAAGCGCCCCGTTCATCCAGATGAGCCCGGCCTTGATGTGCACGTCGCCGCCCTTGGCCTCAGGTTTGGTCATGGCGAACCTCCGCCCCCATCATAACGCTTTTCTCCACGTGGGCTTCCAGACGCAAGGCCCGGAAGACCCCTCATACCACCCATGCTGGCCCAAGCATGGGGTGGTATCACAGCGCCCCGTACCGCCCCCCGGGGAGGGCCTGGGCCAGGCCCTTCACCTCTAGGAGGGTGAGGAGGGAAAGCACCCTCTCCGGGCTTAGGCCCATAGCCTCCGCCAAGTGCTCCGGCAGGGCCTCCCCCTGGCGGAGGAGCTGGTAAAGCCTGGCCTCCTCGGGGGAGAGGTCCAAGGGGGGCTTGGGCGTTCCGGCAAGGCCCAGGTAGGAGAGGACATCCTCCGCCCCCAGCACCGGGTAGGCCCCGTCCTGGATGAGGCGGTTGGCCCCCAGGGAGCCCGGGTCCGTGGGGCGGCCCGGGACCGCCAGCACCTCCTTGCCCAGCTCCAGGGCGTGGCGGGCGGTGATGAGGCCCCGGAGTCCGGGGGGGGCCTCCACCACCAGGACCGCCCGGGCAAGCCCGGCGATGAGGCGGTTCCTTCTGGGGAAGAACTCGGGCTTGGGACCGGTGCCCAAGGGGAACTCGGAAAGGAGGTCCATCCTCTCTGCCCAGGGAGCGGTTTTCCGGGGGTAGATGCGGTCTAAGGCGCTCCCCAGAACCCCCAGGGTGCGCCCACTCCCCTCCAGCCCCCAGGTGGGCCTCCCGGTCTATTCCCCGGGCGAGGCCCGAGACCACCCAGAGCCCGGCCTCGGCCAGCTCCCGGGCGAGCTCCGGGCGAAGGCCAGGCCCAAGGGGA
>BBBL01000112.1 GCA_001311545.1 Thermus kawarayensis JCM 12314
CGGACCTTTACCGCAAGCGGTCCGCCTCGAGGCCCACCTTGGGGAGAGGATCCTGGAGGCCCTGCCCGAGGGAGCGAGGCAGGTGTCCTGGCCCTGAAGGAGGCCTTCCCCCAGGGGGTTTACCTGGTAGGGGGGGCGGTGCGGGACGCCCTGCTCTCCCGCTCGGGGCCGGACCTGGACCTGGTGCTGGAGCCGGGGGTGCGGGGTGCGGTGGAGGTGGCCCGCTTTCTTTCGGAGCGCTTCGGGGGAAGCTACGCCCTCCACTACGCCTTCGGCACCGGGCGGGTGCGCCTCCCCTTCGGCCTTTCCGTGGACCTGGCGGAAAGCCGGGAGGAGGTCTACCCCTACCCCGGGGCCCTGCCCCAGGTGCGCCCGGCCCCCATCGCCAAGGACCTGGAGAGGCGGGACTACACGGTGAACGCCATGGCCCTTTCCCTGGCGACCCTAGAGCTTCTGGACCCCTACGGGGGGCTCAAGGACCTGGAAGCCCGCCTCTTGAGGCCCCTCCACCCCCTTTCCTTCGTGGAGGATCCCAGCCGCATCGTCCGGGGGGCCCGCCTGGCGGCCCGGCTCGCCTTCCGCTTCGCCGAGGAGGCCTTGCGCATCCTCCCTCCCGCCCTCCTGCCCGAGGTGTTGCGCACGGCCAGCAAGAGCCGCCTCCGCGATGAGCTCCTTCTGACCCTCGAGGAGGACACCTTCTACGAGGCCCTGGCCCTTCTGGAGGAGCTAGGGGCCTAAAGCCCCTCTATGGCCTCTCCCTTCCCGGGAGGGCCCCCTTCGCCCGCCTGCGCCTTCCCGAGGACGCCCTGGGAGGGGCCTGGGTGGGGGTAAAAGAGGCCAGGCTTTTGCTCCTGCTTTTCTTCCAGGAAGACCCCCTGGCCCGAGCCCAGGCCCTGGCCGTGCCCAGGCGCCTCCAGGAGGACCTGGCCCTCCTGTTGCAGGCTCAGAAGGGAGAGGAGGTACCCAGGGAGGCCCTGGACAAGGAGCCCTTGCGAAGCGTTTTCTTGGCCCTGTTCCCCGAGCGGGAGGCCTGGCTTAGGGAAAAGCGGCGGGTCCTCCGGGGGCGGGACCTCTTGGAGATGGGCCTCTCCCCGGGCCCCAAGGTGGGGGAGGTCCTGCGAAGGGTGGCCGAGGCCCGGGCCCGGGGAGAGGTGCGCACCTTTGAGGAAGAGCTGGCCTTAGCCCGTAAACTGGTGGGCGATGGGACTCTTCCCCCTCCTCAATGACCCCCCGGTCTTCCTGGTGGCCTTCGCCTTGGCCGTCCTAGGCTCATCCTCCATAACCTCTTCCAGGCCTGGCTGGCCGACCGTTACGGGGAGACGGCCCCCAGGCGCTACGGCTTTCTTTCCTTGGACCTGAGGGTGCACCTGGAGCCCTTGGGGCTTTTGCTCCTCCTCCTTTTGGGCTTCGGCTGGCCCCGCTTCGTGCCCACGAACCTTCCCGGGCGCAAGGGAGCCTTTGTGGCCTCATGGGTCCCGTGGGGTTTTTCGTGGCCGCCTTCCTCTTTGGCCTTCTCGCCCGCTTTCTGCCCTACCCCTTTGGCGAGGGCCTTTTCGTGGCCCATAGGCTTATGCTCCTCCACGCGGCCATCTACCTCTTCCCCGTGCCGCCCTTGGACGGGGCTAAGGCCCTTTACGCCCTGGCGGGTACGAGACCCGCCGCTTCCTGGACCGGTTGGCCTCCTACGGTCCCTTGGGCTTCCTCCTCATCTTCCTCCTCCTCTCCTACACCGGGGTGACGGGCTCCGTGGTCCAGGGGCTTGCGGGGCTTCTTGGGGCCTTGTACCGGGCCCTGGGCCTGTGAGCCCCGTGAGGGTGGGCATGATCGGCCTTCTCCAGCAGGACCCTCTGGCCTTCGCCCTCGCCTTCTCCGCCCTCCTCTTGAGCCTGAGCCTTCACGAGTGGGGCCACGCCTACGCCGCCTTCCGCTTCGGGGACCCCACCGCCCGGCGCTTGGGCCGCCTCACCCTAAACCCTCTCCGACACCTGGACCCTTTGGGCACGGTCCTCCTCCTCCTGGTGGGCTTCGGCTGGGCCAGGCCCGTGCCCGTGAACCCCGGGGCCTTCCGCCGCTACCGCTTGGGGCTTTTCGTGGTGTCCGTGGCTGGCATCGCCGTCAACCTGGCCCTGGCCGTGCTCTTTGCCCTTTGCGTGCGGGGGCTTTTCGCCTTGGACCTTGGGGCGTGGTCCAGACCTTCCGGGGGGAGGCCCAGACGGCCACCGGGGTCTTGGCCCTGGGCCTCTTCTACGCCAGCAGCCTCAACCTGGTCCTGGCGGTGTTCAACCTCCTGCCCATCCCCCTTTGGACGGTTCCAAGATCCTGCAAAGCCTCCTGCCCTTCTCCTGGCAGCCCTTCCTTTGGCGGCTGGAGCAGTACGCCTGGCTCTCCTTCCTCCTCATCGTCACCGTGCTCCGGGGGCCCATCCAGGAGGTGTTGGCCTTCGCCCGGCGGGTCTTCTTCGGCGTGTTTTTCGGCTAGAATGGCTCCATGCGCTCCTTGAGCCTTCTTTTCTCGGTCCTCGCCCTTTTGCTTCTCCTTCCTGCCCTCCTTCCCCTTCTGGCTGGCTCAACTGGTTGGTGATCCCCCTGGCCCTGCTGGGGGCGGGTCTGGGGGTGCTTTTTGGGGAGGAGAGGGCCTGGAAGCTCGGGCTTCTGGTCCTTGGGGTGGCCGCCTTGCGCCTACTGCTGGGGGGCGGTCTCCTCTAGCCAGCCCCGGAGGACCCGGAGGTTCCAGGCGTCCTCCTCCGGGCTCCTCGGGGTTTCCAGGATGAAGACCCGTCCCCGCAGCCTGGGGTCCAGGAGGACCCCCTTGAGCCCTTCCCCGATCTGCCTTGGCGCAGGTGGGCGTGGTGGTCTATGCGGCTTCCCAGCCCCCCCACGGAGTCGTTGAGGTGGACCACGGGCACCCTCTCCAGGCCCACGGCCCGGTCTAGGGCATTTAGGACCTGGGAGGGGGCACCCCTCACGTCGTACCCGGCGGCGAAGGCGTGGCAGGTGTCCAGGCAGACCCCCATGGGGGTGTCGGCGATGAGCCAGGCCAGTTCCTCAAAGCGGGCCCCCACCTTTTCCCCCCCGCCTGCGGTGTTTTCCAGGAGGAGGCGGGGTCTTTCTCGCACCCCGGCGAGGCGGAGGGCCTTGAGGGCCCCTTCCCGCACCCTCTCGGGGCTTCCCGAGCCCGGGTGGACCACCACGTACTCCAGGCCGAGGAGGCGGGCCTTTTCCAGGTCGTCGGCGAGGCTCATGACGCTCTTTTCCCAAAGCTCCCCTTCGGCCCCCAGGTTCACGAGGTAGGAGGCGTGGATGACCCCGGGGAGCTCCCCTGCCGTCTCCCTCAGGGCGCGGAAGGCCTCTATTTCCGCGGGGGATAGGGCGCGCGTCTTCCAGCCCCTCGGGCTTTTGGCGAAGATCTGGAAGGCGGAAAGGCCCAGGCGCAGGGCCTCTTCCACCGCACCCGCCACGCCCTTCTTTCCGGCGATGGAGAGGTGGAAGCCGTAACGGACCATTACTCCTCCCGCTCCAGGCGCACCGGGGTGGCCGAGAGGGCCCCGATGGCCTTGGCGGCGGCGTAGGAGAGGTCTATGATGTACCCTCCCCCGAAGGCCCCGGTCGTTGATGCGCACCACCACGCTCTTTCCGTTTTTCAGGTTGGTCACCCGCACCCGGGTGCCGAAGGGCAAAGAGGGGTGGGCGGCGGTGAGGGCGTGCATGTCGTAGACCTCTCCGCTGGCCGTCCTTCTGCCGTGGAAGCCCGGGCCGTACCAGACGGCCAGGCCTTCCTGGAGGAAGCGGCCCGGCCTCGAGGAAGCCTCCCCCCGCCCTACCCGGAGGACTTGTCCCGGGTAGATGCGTTCCCCCGTGAGACCGTTGAGGCGCATGAGTTCCCTCACGCTCAGGCCGTGGGCCTTGGCGATGCCATAGAGGGTGTCCCCCTTTTTCACGGTGTAGGTCTGGGCCAGGGCCAGGGAAAGGAGGAAGGGGAGGATAAAGGGGCGCACCTAGACCTCCTGCCAGCCCCTGGGAAAGCGGGAGAGGAGTTCCACGCCGTCTTCCGTGAGGAGGACGAGCTCCTCTATCCGCACCCCGCCAAGCCCCGGGAGGTAGACCCCGGGCTCCACGGTGACCACCATGCCGGGCTCCAGGACGTCCTCCGCGTAGGGGGAAAGCCCCGGTCCCTCGTGCACGGCGAGGCCCACCCCGTGGCCCAGGGAGTGGACGAAGTAGCGGTCCAGGCCATGGCCTTGGAGGACCTGCCGGGCCAGGGCGTCCACTTCCTTGGCGCTCTTCCCGGGGGCGAGGGCGGAGAGGGCGGCCTCGAGGGCCTCCAAGACCGCCTGGAACACCCTGCGCCACTCCCCGTCCACCCGGCCCAGGGCAAAGGTGCGGGTCATGTCCGAGTGGTACCCCTCCACCCTGGCCCCCAGGTCCAGGGTGACGAGCTCCCCTTCCCTAAGGCGCTTTTCCGAGGCCCGGGCGTGAGGGAGGGCGCCCCTTTCCCCCGAGGCCACGATGGGAGGAAAGGCCACCCCCTCGGCCCCCCGCCTTTTGAGGAAGAACTCAATCTCCAAGGCGACCTCCCGCTCCTCCACCCCGGGCTTCAGGAGAGGGAGGACGTGGGCCAGGGCCTCTTCTGCCAGGGCCTGGGCCTTGCGGATCCTTTCCACCTCCCCCGAGGTTTTCCTGAGCCTGAGCCTTTCCACCACCCCCCGGGTGGGCACCCACTCCGCCGGGGAGGCCTCCCGGAGGCGCTCCAAGGCGGCGTAGGGCAGGTGCTCCGCCTCAAAGCCCACGCGGCCGGAAAGCCTTCGGTAGAGTTCCTCCCGCTCCTCCCGCCTTAAGACCTTGGCGGGGATTTGGCTTTCCCCTTCCGCCTCGGGGTAGCGGGGGTCGGTGAGGAGGAAGGCCCCCTCCCCCGTGACCAGGACCTGGGCGTCCTCGGGGTGGGGAAAGCCCGAGAGGTAGCGGACGTTCTCCGGCCGGGTGACGAGGAGGGCGTCCAGGGCCAGGGGCTCCAGGAGGTCCTTGGGCGCAAGCACGGGGGCACTATACCCCGGGGCCCGCCCCCAGGTAAAGGGCCCGGCCCGGGCCCTACTCCAGCCGGGCCAGGTGGAAGACCGCTTTCCCTTCCTCGTCCTCCACCCGCACCTCAAACCCCCCGAAGAGCCCCTCCTCGAAGGCCCGGGCCAAGGCCTCCTCGGCGATCCAGCGCCCGTGGCGCTTCAGGGCCTCCAGGTAGGCGCCTTCCGCCCGGTAGCCCACCCGGATGCGGTCGGAGACCCTTAGCCCCATCTCCTTGCGGGCCTGTTGCAGGAGGCGGAGGAGGTCCCGGGCCAGCCCCTCCAGGCGGAGGTCCTCCATGACCTCCACCTTTAGGGCGGCCACGTACCCGTCCTTTTCCAGGGCCTGGTACCCCTCGGGGGCCTGGGCCTCGAGGAGGACCTCCTCCGGGCGGAGGACGAGGGTCCCGCCCCCCACCTCCAGGGGGATGGCCTCGCCCCTGAGGGCCAGGGCGGAAACCCGCTCCCTCTCCCTCTCCAGGGCCTCCCGGATCTCGGGGACGAGCTTCCCGTGCTTCTTCCCGAGGAGCTTGAGGTTGGGGAGGACCCTATAGGAGAGGATCCCTTCCCCCGGCTCCAGGACCGCACCTCCTTCACGTTCAGCTCCTCGGCGATCTCCGGGGCGAAGTGCCTTAGGCCTTCCCGCTCCAAGGGGGTGGGGGC
>BBBL01000113.1 GCA_001311545.1 Thermus kawarayensis JCM 12314
GGTGGCCTGGAGGGGCTCGGGCCCCGGAAGCTCGGCCAGGGTTTTCCGGTTCAGCGCCTGCACCGGATGGTCGGGGCGCTCGTACCCCTCGGTGGGCCCCTAGGGCCAGGCCGCCGCCAGCATCCCGGCGTGCTTGCCCGAGCAGTTGTGGTGCAAGGGGGTCGGGCGGAGCCCCTGCTCCTCCAGGGCTTTCCGGGCTTCCCGGGAAAAGGGCGGGTGTACCCCGCAGACCAGGTGCTCCGGACCGAGGCCGAGCTTTCCCAGGAAGCGGGCGGCCACCTCCACGTGGGTTTCGGTGCCATCGTGGCTGGCGGTGGCCAGGGCCACTTCCTCCTCCGTGAGGCCGAACCGCTCCACCGCGCCCGTGAGGAAGAGGGCCAGGGCCTGGAAGGGCTTGGCTGAGGAGCGGAGATAGCTCACCAAAGCGGGGTCGCCGGCGTAGGCCAAGACCCCTCCCTCCCGTACAGGGCCAAGGAGACCCGGTGCCGGTTTTCCACAAGCTCGCCGCGGTAGACCAAGACCTCCGCGCTCACCCCCCAAGTCTACGCCGCCTCGGCCAGGAGGGGCTTCCAGTCCAGGCCCAGGTAGGGGGAGGGGAGGCCCCGGAGCCTGGCCTCGGCCTTCCTCAGGTTCCTGAGGCCCCTTTGGCCCCGGGCCTTCTGGTGGAGGGCCGCCGCCAGAAGGATGAGCCCCTGGAGGAAGCGCCGCTTTTCCCCCTGGGCCTCGCGCCAGGCCTCTTCCAGGACCTCGTGGGCCTCAAAGTAGCGGCCCTCCCGCAGGTGGGCCAGGTAGGCTTCCAGGGGGTCCACCTTTCTAGGCTAACCTTAGGTCATGCGCCTCCTAGGGTGGGTCTTTCCCCTTTTCCTCATGGCCCAGGCCTTGAGGCTGGCCACCACCACCAGCGTGTACGATTCCGGGCTTTTGGACCGGCTCCTTCCCCCCTTTCAAAGGGCCACGGGCCTCCAGGTGGAGGTCTTGGCGGTGGGTACGGGCCAGGCCCTCAGGCTGGCAGAAAGGGGGGATGTGGATGCGGTGTTGGTCCACGCCCCCGAGCTGGAGGAAGAGGCCCTTAGGCAGGGGTATTTGGCGGAGGGGTTTTGCCTGGCGGCCAACACCTTCCTCCTGGTGGGACCCCCGGCCGACCCGGCCCGGGTGGGAGAGGCCAAGGACGTCCTCGAGGCCTTCCGGCGCATCGCCCTGGCCAAGGCCCCCTTCGTCTCCCGGGGGGACCGTTCCGGGACCCACCTCAAGGAGGTTTCCCTCTGGAAGCGGGCCGGGGTGGAGCCCAGGCCCCCCTGGTACCTAGAATCGGGGGCGGGGATGGGGCAGACCCTGGTCCTGGCGGCGGAAAAGGGAGCCTACACCCTTTCCGACCTCGCCACCCACCTGACCGTGGGGAAAAAGCGGGGCCTCGAGGCCCTTTACCGGAAGGAGGACCCCTTGCTCCTGAACCAGTACAGCTTCTACCCGGTGCCCCGATCCCCCAAGGTGGAGGAAGCCCGGAGGCTCCGTCGCTTCCTGGCCTCGGAGGAGGCCTCCGCCCGGGTGGCCTCCTTACAGGTGGAAGGGGTTCCCCTCTTCCGCCCCTTGGGGGGACGGTGTATCCTCCCGGTGGGTGGAGGCCGCTGAGCTCTGGGAGATCACCCTACGTAGCTAGGGGTGGCGGGGGCGGCCACCCTTCTTGCGGCCCTTCCCGCCGTGCCCCTGGGGCTTTGGGCTGGCCCTGAGGGGAGGAGGGGGGCTTTGGGGCCGGGTCCTCCTCTACGCGGGGATGGCCTTGCCCTCGGTGGTGGTGGGCCTTTTCCTCTACCTGCTCCTTTCCCGGTCGGGGCCTTTGGGGTCTTTGGGGCTCCTCTACACCCCCTACGCCATGGTGCTGGCGGAGGCCATCCTGGCCTTTCCCCTCATCGCCGCCTTTGTCCTCTCCGGGGCCAGGGCCAGGGTGGAGGAGGTGAGGCTCCTGGTGCGGAGCCTGGGGGGCGGGGAGGCCCAGGTCCTTCCCACCCTCTTCGGGGAGAGCCGCCGCACCCTGGCGGCGGCCCTGGCCGCAGGCTTCGGCGGGGCCATCAGCGAGGTGGGGGGCGGCCACCCTAGTGGGAGGGGATATCCGCCACCACACCCGGGTGCTCACCACCGCCATCGTGGTGGAAACCCGCAAGGGGGAGTTGGAAGCGGCCCTGGCCTTGGGCATGGTGCTCCTCGGGGTGGCCTTCGTGGTCACCGCCCTCTTGGTCCTTTTGGAGCGGGAGTCAGCTACTGACGGCTAAAGCCGTCAGCTTGCCAGGGAGTGAAGATGCCTGAGGCGATTCCCCAGCATCGGGGCCAGCTGACCGTGGCCCAGGCCCCAGGAGCCCGCTCCTTGGGCCACCGCCCTGCGGGCGATGTTCACGCTCGCCACCCAGTCGGCATTGTGCTGGAACCCACAGGCCTCGCAGCGGAAGAGGGCCTGGCTACGCCTGTTCTCCCTGGCGGTGTGCCCGCAACGGGGGCATTCCTGGCTGGTGTGCCTGGGGTCCACCGCCACCACCCCCACCCCCTTCAGGCGGGCCTTGTACTCCAGGAGGGACCGAAAGCGGGCGTAGGGCCAGAGGTGGTGCAGGTGGCGCTCTTCCTTCCCTCGTTTAGTCGTCCATTGCCTGATGCCACTAAGGTCCTCTATCGCCAGGACATCGCCGGGTTCCAGCAGGTCTACCATGCGCCGGGTGAGGGCGTGCAACGTGGCGTTCACGAAGCGGGCCTCCCTTCCGCTAAGCCGTTCCCAGAGACGCCTGACGCCCCTGGTGCGTTGGGAAGGGCGGTCCAGCCTGGACCGGACCTCGGCCCGCTTCTTCAGGTAGTGCAGACGCCTCCCCCTGAGGGGACCGCCAGGGAACCGTTCTCCGGTGGAGAGGGTGGCCAGGGCCTTCTGCCCCAGGTCCAGCCCCACCACCCTCCCACCCCCAGGTGGGGGTTCAGGAGTTTGGACCCGCAAGGTGATGTGGACGTACCACTTCCCCTTCGGCCCCTTGGTGAGGACCGCTCCCTGCACGCTCTTGGCCTGACGAAGCAAGTGGCGCTGATAGTTGCCGAGCTTGAGGGGAACGCGCATCCTCCTCGGACTGTGGTCAGGGAGACGGTCTCGTCCTCCAGGCGCAGGGAGAAGGTGCGCTGGTCAAAGGCGCAGGAGGTGGGCTGGTAAAACTTCGCCCGGCTTCCCCTCTTCCGCCCCACCCGGGCGATGGCCTGCACGGCGAGGTTGGCGCTCAAACCCATGGCCCGGAGGTCCCGGTAGACCAGGCGGTGGAGCCGGAAGCGGCGGAACTCCCCCCGCTCCCTGGCCACCTTAAGGGCGTGGTTGCACCCCTCGGCGAAGAGCAAAACTGTAAACTCCAGAGCTTCGGCTTGTTCAGGATTAGGCTTCAGGGTGCAGCGCACCGTCAGGGTCTGCACGGAATCATTGTAGCGGACCGTGCGAAAGGAGGTGAAGGCGCATTCCTCTGCCGACTTAAGTCGGCAGTTTCCCGCGCCAGATGCTTATGAGCCGGTCTTGCGGGCGAAGGGGCTTTCCTACCACAGGGGCGGGTTTTCCCTGGAGGTGGGGGGCCTCGAGGTCTACCCCGGGGAGGTTCTGGCCGTGCTGGGCCCCTCGGGAAGCGGCAAAACCACCCTCCTCCGCCTCCTTTCGGGCCTTCTTCCCCCGGGGGAAGGCCAGGTGGAGGGGGGCTTCCGGGTCTACCTGCCCCAGACCCCCCTCCTCCTGCGGCGAAGCGTTCTGGAGAACGCCGCCTTTGGCCTCCGCCTCCGGGGCGTGCCCAAACGGGAAGCCACCGGCAGGCCCAGGCCTTGTTGGAGCGGGTGGGCCTGGGGGCCAAGGCCCACCAGGCCGCCCACACCCTCTCCGGGGGCGAGGCGGTGCGGCTGGCCCTGGCCCGCACCCTTCTGGTGGACCCTGAGGTCCTCCTTCTGGACGAGCCCACCGCCAGCCTGGACCCAAGCCACATAGCCCAGGTGGAGGACCTCTTGCGGCAGGCCGCCCGGGAGGGCCGGGGGGTGGTCCTGGCCACCCACGACCTCTTCCAGGCTCGGCGCCTGGCGGGACGGGTTCTCTTCCTCCTCCAGGGGCAGGTGGTGGAGTGCGCCGAGGCCCAAAGCTTTTTCCAGAGGCCGCAAGACCCGAGGAGCCAAGCCTTCCTGGAGGGAAGGCTATTGTGACGTCCTCCCCCGGCTAAATCCGGGGGCATCCCTTTCGGGATGCGCGCAAGATGTTCTTGCGCTTCGGTTCGTGGACCCCCGATGAATCGGGGGGATTACTGCCCCTTCTCCCCCTTTCCTACGCCCTGCCGGCTCGGGGAAGCCTGCCTAGGGGCCCCCATGCGCATGGGGTGGCATCAGCGGAAAAGGGCCTTGACCGCCTTTTCCAGCTCCTCCCCGGCCCTTTTGTCCAAGGTGAGCTTGACCTTTAGGGCCACCCTCAGGGCCTCTTCCTCCAGGCTTTCCCGGGTTTCGCACCCCTGGAGCTTCCGGATGAAGGGCTCCGCCCGGGGGCCAAGCCTGTCCTTGAGGAGGTCTACCAGCTTGGCGCAGAGCTCCTTGGGGCCTTCCACCGGGAGGATCAGGCCCCGCTTCAGAAGGCCCGCCAGGCCCGGTAGGCCTCCTCCCCCAGGCCGCTTTCCCGCACCACCTCCTCCTCCGTGCGGCGGCCGTCGCACAGGGTGTAGACCCGCCACTCCTCGGGGGTGGGTTTCCAGTCGCCCTCAGGGGGGTTGGGGTTGCGGCGGAAGACCATGATTACAAGGAGGCCACGATGGCGTCCACCAGGCGGAGGACCAGGTAGACGAAGACCGCCCCCAGGAGGAGGATGAGGGAGAGGAGAAATAGGAGAAGGCTAGAGGGCTCGCTCCAGGTGAGGAGGATGACCCCCAGGTAGGCCACGGCGAAAAAGCCTATGAGGAAGAGCATCTGGCCCCCCCGTTCCCCCATCACCCCGCCCGGGATGGCCCGCTTGAGCCTCAGGCCGTAGAGGACGTTGTAGACCATAAGGGCCAAGCCCAAAAAGAGGAAGACTTTTTCCATGTCCTCAGTCTACCCCGTCCACTCCCGGATGTAGAAGCTCTCCCCCCTCCACCGCCTTGCGCACGGGGCGGTAGCCGCGGTCAAACCAGATCTCCAAGACCGCCCGGTCCAGGCTCCTTGGGGCCACGATCTCCTTGCGCACGTAGTAGCCCTCTTCGGTGGGGGAGATCTCCATGCTCTTGGAGAGCCTGAGCTCCACCACCTCGCCGCTTTTCGTGCGCACCCGCACCCGGAAGGCCAGGGGGCCATCGGGCCGCACGTGGGGGTCCCTGCGGAAGAACCACACGGTTAGGCTCCTTAAGGCCCGCCACCCGCGCCTGGGTGAGGGCGAAGAGGGCCTTCGGGACCTCCTGGACCTTTTGGGCGGAAGGGGAGGGGCTCGTACCACCCCATGCTGGCCTAGGCCAGCATGGGGGCCCCGGTAAAAGGTCCTTAGGCAGGCTTTCCCGAGCTGGCAGGGCGAGGGAAAAGGGGAGAAAGGGTATCATAGGGCGTAGAGCAGTTCGGCGAGAAGCGCCGCCCGCCGGGGAATCTCCGGCACCACCACGTACTCCGTCCTCTGGTGGGCGTCCCCGCCCAGAAGCCCCAGGCCGTCCAGGGTGGGCACCCCCAGGGCGGCGGTGAAGTTCCCGTCCGATCCGCCGCCCA
>BBBL01000114.1 GCA_001311545.1 Thermus kawarayensis JCM 12314
GGCGGGAGAGGGGTTTGAGCTGGGGGAGGCCGGCGTGGTGCGCTTGCAGGGCTTCCTCTACCAGGAGCTTCCCCTGGGGTTCGGGGCCAGCCTCGAGGCCAGCCCCCTGTCCTTGCGCTCCGAGGAGCGGGAGGTTTTCTTTCTGCCGTGGCCTCCCCCGCCCACTTCTTCTGGGGCACGGTGTTGCCCCAGGAGGTCCTGGACTATTCCTTTCTCCTTCCTCCGGGGAGCTACACCCTAGAGCTCGCCACCCCAGGGGTGGCCTCCCTGCACCTAGAGGTCCTGAAAGCCGTTCCGGGAAGGCACCAGGAGGTTCTCGCTCCTTTGGGTGTCCCCGTGGAGCTTTAAGCCCCCGCCCCCGGCTGGGGCCTGTCGGCGGGGAAGGGAGGGGGCGGGGGGGCAGGAGGAGAAGCCTCAGGACCTCCCCCACCTCCTCCACGAAGAGGATCTCCAGGTCCTTAAGGACCTCCTCGGGCACCTCCTTGAGCTCGGGGGCGTTCTCCTTGGGGAGGATGACCCGGTAGATTCCCGCCTGGTGGGCGGCCAAAAGCTTCTCCTTCACCCCGCCGATGGGGAGGACCTTGCCCCTTAAGGTGATCTCCCCGGTCATGGCGATGTCCATGCGCACGGGCCTGCCGGTGAGGGCGCTGGCCAGGGCGGTGGCCATGGTGATGCCCGCCGAGGGGCCGTCCTTGGGGGTGGCCCCTTCGGGCACGTGGATGTGGAGGTCGTAGTCCTTGTGGAAGCCCTCCGGGAGGCCCCACTCCTCCCGGTGGGCCCTAAGGTAGGTGAGGGCGGCGTGGGCCGACTCCTTCATCACCTCCCCCAGGTTCCCCGTGAGGTTCACCTTGCCCGTGCCGGGGACGGCCACGGCCTCAATGGTGAGGAGGGTGCCCCCGTAGGGGGTCCAGGCCAGGCCCTGGGCCAGGCCCACCTGGGGGGCCTTCTCCGCCCGGTCGGGGCGGTACTTGGGCACGCCCAGGTAGGCCTCGAGGTCCTCGGCGTCCACCACCCGCACCCCTTCCCAGGGCTTCTCCAGGTAGTCCTTGGCGGCCTTCCTGGCCACCTTGGAGAGCTCCCGGTCCAGGTTCCGCACCCCGGCCTCCCGGGTGTACTCCTGGACGATGCGGTCCAGGGCCCGGTCGGTGATCTCCAGCCTGTCCTCGAGGCCCGCCTCCTTCACCTGGAAGGGCCAGCGGAAGTGGCGGGCTATGGCGCGCTTCTCGGGGAGGGTGTAGCCCGGGATCTCAATGACCTCCATCCGGTCCAGAAGGGGCCTCGGGATGGTGGAGAGGGTGTTGGCGGTGGTGATGAAGAAGACCTTGGAGAGGTCGTAGGGCACGTCCAGGTAGTGGTCGGTGAAGGTGTGGTTCTGCTCGGGGTCCAGCACCTCTAAAAGGGCCGCCGCCGGGTCCCCCCGCCAGTCGGAGGAGAGCTTGTCAATCTCGTCCAGGAGGAAAACGGGGTTCACCACCCCCACCTGCCGCATCCCCTGGACGATCTTGCCGGGAAGGGCCCCGATGTAGGTGCGGCGGTGGCCCCGGATCTCCGCCTCGTCCCGTACCCCGCCCAGGGAGATGCGGTGGAACTTGCGGTTCATGCTGCGGGCGATGCTCTTGCCCAGGGAGGTCTTGCCCACCCCGGGGGCCCCACGAAGCAGAGGATGGGGGCGTGGCCCTTGACCTCTTTCCCCTGGGTGAGCTGGCGCACCGCCAGGTACTCCAGGATGCGCTCCTTCACGTCCTTCAGGCCGTAGTGGTCCTCGTCCAGAACCCGCCTGGTTAGGGAGATGTCCAAGACCTCGGGGTCAGCCTCGGTCCAGGGCACGTCCAGAAGCCAGTCCAGGTAGGTGCGGCTCACCGTGGCCTCGGGGGAGCCCGGCTGCATGCGCTCTAAGCGCTTGAGCTCCTTGAGGGCCTTCTCCTTCACCCCCTCGGGCATCCCCCTCTTCTCTATGCGCTCCCTCAGCTCCTCTATCTCCGAGAGAAAATCCTCCCCGCCCCCCAGCTCCTTCTGGATGGCCTTCATCTGCTCCCGGAGGTAGTACTCCCTTTGGTTCTGGTCCATCTGCTCCTTGACCCGGGCGGCGATCTTCTTGTCCAGCTCAAAGCGCTCCAGGTCGCGCAGGAGGAGGGCCAGGACCTTCTTCAGGCGCTCTTCCACCTGGGGGGTTTCCAGGAGGTCCTGCTTGTCCTCCAGGGGCCAGGTGGCGTGGTGGGCCACCAGGTCGGCCAGGAGGGCGGGGTCCAGGGTGCTCTTGATGGCCTCCTGCTGGTAGCGGTCCAGGCGGAGGGTCTTGTGGTTTTGCAGGTAGCGCTCAAAGGCCTCCTGCACCTCCCCCACCAGGACCCGGGCGAGGCTTGGGTCCTGCAAGGGGGGCTCGGGGAGGGCCTCTCCCACGGCCCGGAGGTAGGGGGCGGCCACGTACTGGAGAAGCCTCGCCCGGCTCCTCGCCTCCACCATCACCTGCAGGGTGCCGTCGGGCAGGCGCATGGCCTGCTTGACCACGGCCAGGGTGCCCACGGCGTAGAGGTCCTCCGGGGTGGGGTCGTCCACCTCGGGGTCCTTCTGGGCCACGAGGAAGATGTAGCGGTCGGCGGAGAGGGCCTCCTCCACCGCCCTTTTGCTCTTCATGCGGCCCACGTCCACCCCCGTGGTGGTGTGGGGGAGGATGACGGTGTTCCTGAGGGGCAAGACGGGCAGTTCTAAGCGCAAGGCGTCCTTCATCTACCCCATGATACCGCCCAAGGGGGAAGGCCTCGGGGCCCTGGGGCACAAAGGCCTTGGGCGGGCTAAAGGCCCAGGGTGAAGGTGGCCCGCAGGTTCTTGAAGGTGAAGGTGATCCGGGCGGCGGGGAGGCCCTGGACCTTGACCCCAAGCCAAAGCCTCCCCTGCTGCAGCCCCTCCGTGAGCTTCGGGCCATTCAGGGAGAGGGGGGTGGAGGTTCCCTGGAAGCTGGCCTCGCCTATGAACCGTCTTCGGCGCCCACGGCGCAGGCGTAGGCGTACGGGGTGGTGAGGTCGCCGAGGGGCTGGCAGCCTGGGTCTTGGGCGGGGTCTTGGGTGCGGGCGTAGAGGTCCAGGGTGAGGAAGAGGGGCTGGCTGGCCTCGAGGGTGCCCGCCACCCGCACGTCCTTCAGGACGCTCCCGGGGGAGGTAAAGGTCCGGGGCTCGGCCGGGTAAACCACCTTGCCCACGGTGTCGCCCAGGACGGGCACCTCCACGGTCTGGTCGGGAAGGCGGATGGTAATGCTGGGGGAGCAGGCGGCGAGAAGGGCACCTAAGGCCAGGGGAAGCAAGGACCGAGGGCGCATGGCCCATCCTATGTGCCCGCTCCTCGGTTTTGCAACAAGGCCCTTCCGGGGCGCTTAACCCCAGCCCCCGTCCCCCGGGTAGCATGGGGCCATGCACCGCCTGCTCTTCGCCCTGGAGGCCGAGGGCGCCCACGAGCTCGCCTTGAGGCTCCTTTCCTTCTGGTCGGAAAGGGGGCCTCTTTTGGAGGCTCCGGCGAGGCTTCTCCGGGTGGAGGACCCCCGCCTGAGGGTGGAGGCCTTTGGGGTTTCCTTCCCCAACCCCCTGGGCCTCGCCGCGGGGATGGACAAGGACGCCAGGGCCTTGGGGCCTGGTGGGCCCTGGGCTTTGGCTTCGCGAGGTGGGGACCCTCACCCCGAGGCCCCAGGGGGGAAACCCAAAGCCGAGGCTCTTCCGCCTGGTGGAGGACCGGGCCCTCATCAACCGGATGGGCTTCAACAACCAGGGGGCCTTGGCGGCGGCGGAGAGGCTAAAGCGCTTCCGCCAAAGGGGGCTTCCCCTCCCTTTGGGGGTCAACCTGGGGAAGAACCGGGACACCCCCTTGGAAAGGGCGGCGGAGGACTACCTGGAAGCCCTCCGCATCCTGGAGCCTTTGGGGGACTACTTCGTCCTCAACGTGAGCTCCCCCAACACCCCGGGGCTTCGCGCCCTGCAGGAAGGTCCCTTCCTGGAGGAGCTTCTTTCCCGCCTGCGCCCGGCCACCCCTAAGCCCCTCCTCCTCAAGGTGGCCCCGGACCTCTCCTTTGAGGCCCTGGACCAGGTCCTCCTCCTGGCGAAGAAGCACCGCCTGGAGGGCCTAGTGGCGGTGAACACCACCCTCGCCCGGGAGGGCCTAAAAAGCCCCCTGGCCGAGGAGGCTGGGGGGCTTTCGGGAAGGCCCCTAAAGGGAAGGGCCCTGGAGGTCCTCCGCCACCTGGCGGAGGGCGCGGAGGGCCTGGCCCTGGTGAGCGTGGGCGGGGTGGAGACCCCCTTGGACCTCTGGGAGAGGCTTAAGGCCGGGGCGAGCCTGGTCCAGGTCTACACCGGCTTCGTCTACGGGGGTCCCCTTTTCCCCAGGCGGCTACTCCTTGGGCTTCTCCGCCTCATGGAGGCGGAGGGCGTCTCCTCCTTGAGGGAGCTTCGCCGCTCGTGAGCCGGGGTCCGGGCTCCCACGGGGGTGCGAGCCCGTACGGGGTTCAGACGGTGAGGAGGCAGCCCGCCTCGAGTTCCAGCTCCACGGGGGAAACGTAGCGTGAGGCCCCGTCCCGGCGCAGGTGGAGGACGAGAAGGGTGTAGGGGTCAAAGACCACCACGTCCTTCACCCCCTGGGAGAGGTAGAAACGGGGGCCGATTTCCAGGTCCTTGGCCTCGTAGCCCCGGTTTACCACCTCCACCACCGCCTCGGGGAGGAGGGTGATGGCCTCGTCCAGCTCCTCGGGCTCCCGGCAGAAGATGGCGATATCGGGCTTTTGTAGGAGCCGTCGAGGAAGCGCACGTAGACCTCGGCCACGTGGGCGCAGGGGCAGGAAGCCCCTTCCTTGGGGCGGAGGCTTTGCCGAATGCGGTCCACGGCCTTCTGGTGCCGGTAGGTGGGGTGGGCCTCCCAGAGGGGAAGCCCCCCACCCACTCCAGCCTGAGGCCGATGGCATCTGCCTCCAGGAGCTTCTTCAGCACGCCCTCATTCTAGCGCCTGGAAGACCACCCGCCCCGCCACCAGGGTGAGGACGGGCCAGCCCCCGAGGACCCACCCCGCCCAGGGGGAGTACTTGGCCTTGGAGGCGAAGCGGGAGGGTCCACGGGGCGCTCCTTGGGGGAGAGGAGGACGAGGCTCGCCTCGGCCCCTTCCTCCAGGTGCAAGGGGGGAAGGCCCAGGACCCGCCTCGGCCCGTCGGTGAAAAGCGCCACGAGGCGGGGGAGGGGGAAGCCCCGCTTGAGGTGGAGCTCGGTGTAGAGGAGGGGGAAGGCCACCTCGAGGCTCGGGATCCCGAAGGGGGCCCTTAGGAGGTCCATCTCCTTCTCCGCCAGGGTGTGGGGGCGTGGTCGGTGGCGATGGCGTCAACGGTGCCGTCCAGAAGACCCTCCGCCAGGGCCTCCCGGTCCTCTTCCGCGCGGAGGGGCGGGGCCACCTTGAAGAGGGGGTCCAAGGCCTTCAGGGCCTCTTCCGTAAGGGTGAGGTGGTGGGGGGTGGCCTCGGCGGTCACGGGAAGGCCCGCCCGCTTGGCCTCCCGGATGAGCTCCAGGCCCCGCCCGGTGGAGAGGTGCTGGACGTGGAGCCTGGGCGGGGTCTGGCTTCGCCTTTTGGCGTAGCGGAGGACCTCGAGGTCCCGGGCGATGCGGGCGCCTCGGCCTCCGGGGGTTGCCGGGGAAGGCCCGAGCAAGGTCCGCCAAGGCCCCGTCCG
>BBBL01000115.1 GCA_001311545.1 Thermus kawarayensis JCM 12314
CCGCCACCCACTCGGCCCTCGCTCCCAGGGCGCGCACCTCCTCCGCCACCCCCTTCAAGGGGCCTTCCGAGCGGGCGTTCAGCACCAGGTCAAAGCCCGCCCTGGCGAGCTCCAGGGCCAGGGCCCTCCCGATGCCCCGGCTCGCTCCCGTGAGGATCAGGGTCTTTCTCATAGAAGCTCCTCCAGAGGGATTTCCACGTTCAGGAAGGAGAGCCTCCTCCCCGGTCCCAGGGCCTCCACCTCCCGGTAACCCTCCCCCTCGGGATGGCGGTGGACCAGGACCTTCTGGCCCAGGAGGTCCACCACAAAGACCTCGGGCACCCCGGCTTGAGCGTAGAGGGGGAGCTTCACCTGGAGGTCGTAGCGGAGGGAGGTGTCGGCTACCTCCACCACCAGGAGGGCGTCCCCCCCCTGGGGCAGCTCCTCCTCATAGAAGTCGGGCCGGGGCTTAAGGAGGGCGAGGTCGGGGTAAAGCTCCGACTCCCCCACCACCAGGGGGCTTTGCACGAAGAGGATGGCCTGATGGGGCACAAGGGGGCCGAAGAGGGCGGTGAGCCTGGCCACCTTGGCGGCATGGCGTTTCCCAATGGGGCTCATTTCTACGAGCTCTCCTTCCACGAGCTCCAGCCTCAGGTCCTCCGGGAAGACCCCAGCCTCCACCATGCGGTGGAACTCCTCCAGGGAGACCTTGTGGCGGGTCACGGCAGGACCTCCTTGACCGGCACCTTAAGGCCCAGGACCGAAAGCTCCCCGTCCTCGAGGGCTTGGGCCTCCCCGTACCCTTCCCCTTGGGGCTTGCGGAAGACGTGCACCCTCTCCCGCACCAGGTCCACCACAAGGACCTCGGGTATCCCGGCTTGGGCGTAGAGGGGGAGCTTCACCTTTAGGTCGTGGTCCAGGCTGGTCTCGGCCACCTCCACTATCAGGAGGGCGTCCTTGGCCTCGGGCAGGCGGTCCCGGTACCGGGTTCGCGGGGGCTGGAGGAGGGCGAGGTCCGGATAAACCTCGGTGTCCGGGGAAAGCAGGAGGGGGTTTTGCACCGAAAGCAAGGCCTTTCCCCGTAGAGGGGCCAAGAGGTCCACCAGAGCGTTGAGGACGTAAGCGTGCCGCTTGCCGATAGGGCTCAGCTCCACCACCTCCCCCCGGATGAGCTCCACCCGGTCGTCCTCCCCCAGGATCCCCGCCTCGGCCATGCGGTGGAAGTCCTCGGCGCTGAAGCGGTGCCGGATCATACCCCCATCTTAGGCCAGGTGGCGGAGGACCTCCCGCGTGAAGGCCTCCGTCCCCGCACTGCCCCCCAGGTCCGGGGGCGGGGTTTCCAGGAGGGCCTTGGCCACGGCGTCCTCCACCTTGCGGGCCAGGGCCACCAGGCCGAAGGCGTGCTCCAGCATCATGGCCGCGGAGAGGATGGCCGCCGTGGGGTTGGCGATCCCCTTGCCGGCGATGTCGGGGGCGGAGCCGTGCACGGGCTCAAAGACCGGGGTCCCCCTTCCCAGGGAGGCGGAGGGGAGGAGGCCCAGGGAGCCCGGGAGGACGCTGGCCAGGTCCGAGAGGATGTCCCCGAAGATGTTCCCGGTGACCACCACGTCAAAGCGGGCCGGGCTTCGCACCAGGTGCATGGCCATGGCGTCCACGTACTGGTGCTCCAGGGCGATGTCGGGGTAGGCCCGCCCCACCTCCTCCACGGTCTTGCGCCAGAACTCCCCCACCTCGAGGACGTTCGCCTTGTCCACGCTCACCACGCGCTTCCTGCGCTTCCTCGCCGCCTCAAAGGCCACCTTGGCCACCCGTTCCACCTCGGGCTTGCTGTAGCGCTCCGTGTTCCAGGCCTCGGCCTCCGACATCCCCCGGGGCTCCCCGAAGTAGATCCCCCCGGTGAGCTCCCGCACGATGAGGAGGTCCACCCCCCGGGCGATCTCCTCCTTCAGCGGGGAAAGCCTTTCCAGCCCGGGGAAGACCCTGGCGGGGCGGAGGTTGGCGAAGAGGTCCTGGCTTTTCCTTAGGGCGAGGAGACCCGTCTCCGGGCGGATCCTGCGGGGGAGGGGGTCCCACTTGGGCCCCCCCACGCTGCCCAAAAGCACCGCCTCCGCCGCCTCCACCCCCTTGCGGGTGGGCTCGGGGAAGGGCTCCCCGAACCGGTCAATGGCCGCCCCGCCGAAGGGGAGGACCTCGTAGGCGAGGCCCAGGCCCTCGGCCTCGTCCAGGGCCTTGAGGACCTTCAGGGCGGCTCGGTGACCTCGGGGCCGATCCCGTCCCCGGGCAGGACCGCCACCTTCATTCCGCCCTCCTGGGGTAGGGGAGCCTCCGGTCAAACTCCTCCAGGAGCGCCCCGGCCTCCAGGAGCTCCCCGATGGGGTCCCAAAGCCCCTCCACCAGGGCTTCCCGGGCCTCCTCCCGGATGGCAAGGGGGGCGGTGCGGTCCCCGAAGCGCACCTCCTTCTGCACCAGGTCTATCTCCACCTCCAGTTCCGGGTTCTCCTCCACCCTCTTATAGAGGAGAGCCAGGTCCTCGGGGGCCAGGCTTACGCAGGGGAGGCCGATGGCGGTGGCGTTCCCGAAGAAGATCTCGGCGAAGCTCTCCCCGATGATGGCCCTGAAGCCCGCCCGCTTGATGGCCTGAGGGGCGTGCTCGCGGCTAGAGCCGGAGCCGAAGCCCGACTCCACCAGAAGGATGGTGGCCCCCCGGTAGCGGGGGTCGTTCAAGGGGTGGGGCTTGGGGTTTCCCCGCTCGTCAAAGCGCTCGTCGTAGAAGAGGTACTGGCCCAGGCCCTCAAAGGTGAGGGCCTTCATGAAGCGGGCGGGGATGATCCGGTCGGTGTCGATGTCCTCGCCCCTCAAGGGCACGGCCCTTCCGCGGATCACGGTGAACTTTTCCAGCATGGTTACCTCCCGATTCCGAAGACTTCCCGGGCGTCGGCGATCTCCCCCGCCACCGCCACCGCCGCCACCATGAGGGGGCTCATGAGGACGGTGCGGCCCCTGGGGCTTCCCATGCGCCCCTTGTAGTTGCGGTTGGAGCTACTGGCGGCGAGCTCGTCCCCTTCCAGGCGGTCCGGGTTCATGGCCAGGCACATGGAGCAGCCGGGCATCCGCCACTCAAACCCCGCCTCGCGGAAGACTTCGGCGATCCCCTCCTCCTCGGCCTTCCTCGCCACCCACTCCGAGCCCGGCACCACCAGGCCCGCACCCCCTTTTTCACCTTGTGCCCCTTGAGGTGGCGGGCCACCTCCCGGAGGTCGGAGAGCCTGGCGTTGGTGCAGCTACCGATGAAGGCCACCTGGATGGGCACCCCCTTGATGGCCTGGCCCGGCCTGAAGCCCATGTAGGCCAGGGCCTCCTCGGCCACGGGGCGCTCCTCGGGCGGGAGCTCCTCCAGGAGGGGGATCCTCCCGTCAATGGGGATGGCCTGGCCCGGGGTGATGCCCCAGGTCACCGTGGGGGCGATCTCCTCGGCCCGGAAGGTGACCACGTCGTCGTAACGAGCGTCGGGGTCGGAGCGGAAGGCGAGCCACCTCCTCTTGGCCTCCTCCCACTCGGGCCCCTTGGGGGCGTAGGGGCGGCCCTCGAGGTATCGGAAGGTGGTCTCGTCGGGGTTCACGTAGCCGATGCGGGCTCCCCCCTCAATGGACATGTTGCAGAGGGTCATGCGGCTTTCCATGTCCATGGCCTCCACGGCGCTTCCCCCGTATTCGTAGGCGTAGCCAGGCCCCCCTTGACCCCCAGGTGGCGGATGATGTGCAGGATCACGTCCTTGGCGTAGACCCCGGGGGCGAGGCTTCCTTCCACGTTGATCCGCCGCACCTTGAGCCTCTGGGCGGCCAGGGTCTGGGTGGCGAGGACATCCCGCACCTGGCTGGTGCCGATGCCGAAGGCCACCGCCCCGAAGGCCCCGTGGGTGGAGGTGTGGGAGTCGCCGCAGGCGATGGTCATGCCGGGCTGGGTGAGGCCAAGCTGGGGCCCGATGACGTGGACGATGCCCTGGTCCCCGCTTCCCAGGTCAAAGAAGGCGATGCCGTGCTCCTTGGTGTTCTCCCTGAGGGCCTCCAGCATGCTCTGGGCCAGGGGGTCCTGGAAGGGCTCGGTGCGGTCGTGGGTGGGGACGATGTGGTCCACGGTGGCGAAGGTGCGGTGGGGAAACCGTACCTTGAGGCCCAGGTCCCTGAGCATCCCGAAGGCCTGGGGCTGGTGACCTCGTGGAGAAGGTGGAGGTCGATGAAGAGCTGGCTTTGCCCGTTTCGGAGCCTCCTCACCTCGTGGGCTTCCCAGACCTTCTCGTAGAGCGTCTTTCCCATTCTCTCCCTCCCTGTGAAAAACCCCCCGGGTTTGGGGCCCGGGGGTAGGCGGCAAAGCCTTTCCCTAAACCGGGCCTGCCCGGCTTAGGCGTAGTAGGGCGCTCCGCCGCATTGGACCTTAGCCTAAGGGGAAGCGCCCTTTCGGTCAAGGCCCCTATACTGCTAACGTGCTTGGCCTTTACCACGCGGCCCGGGCCCTGGGGCTAAAACCCGCCCTCCTGGAGTCCTTGGGACCAGGGACCCCCTTTTCCCGGCTTTCCCTTCTGGGCCTCGGGCCCAGGCACCGCCTCGAGGTCCTGGAGGGCAGGCTTTACCTGGACGGAAGGCGGGTGGGGGAGGCCTTGGAGGTCTTCTCCTACCTGGAAAAGGGCCTGGGCAGGGGCTTCTTCCCCGCCTGGATGGGGTTTTTCGCCTACGAGTTCGCCCGCCACCTGGGCCTTCCCACAAGGGAGCCCCTTCCCGGCCTCCCCGAGGCGGCCTTCTGCTACTACCCCGAGGCTTCGCCCTCCTCTCGGGGAGGCTCGTGGAAAGGCCCTCCTTTCCTTTGCGGCCTAAGCCCTACCCTCTTCCTCCCTTGCCCCCTCACCCCCTGGTTTCCGACTTCCCCCAGGAGGCCTTCCTCGGGGGCGTGGAGGAGGTGCGGGAGCGGATCCGGGCCGGGGTGGTCTACCAGGTGAACCTCTCCCACCGCTTCCGCCTCCTGGGGGCGGTGGACCCCCTGGCCCTTTACGCCCGGATTCGCGCCCTAAACCCTTCCCCCTTCATGGGGCTCTTGGAGGGGGAGGGGTGGGCGGTGGTCTCGGGAAGCCCCGAGCGCCTCTTAAAGAAGGTGGGGAGTAGGCTCCTGGCCCGGCCCATCGCCGGCACCAGGCCGAGGGGGGGAACCCCGGAGGAGGACCTCCTCCTGGAGGGGGAGCTCCTCTCCTCCCCCAAGGAGCGGGCCGAGCACGCCATGCTGGTGGACCTGGTGCGCAACGACCTGGCCGGGTGGCCAGGCCCGGCAGCGTGCGGGTGCGGGAGCTTTACACGGTGGAGCGCTACGCCCACGTGATGCACCTGGTTTCCGAGGTGGAGGCCTACGCTAAAGTTCCCCTGGGGAAGGCCTTCGCCGCCCTCTTCCCCGGGGGGACCATCACTGGGGCCCAAGGGAACGGCCATGGAGCCATCCGGGACCTCGAGCCCGTCCCCCGTGGGGCCTACACGGGAAGCCTGGGGTACGTCTCGGGGAGGGGGGCGGACTTCAACCTCCTCATCCGCTCCTTCCAGAAGGTGGGGGAGGAGGTGCTCTTCTCCGCCGGGGCGGGTGTGGTCATGGCCTCGGACCCAAGGCGGGAGTACGAGGAAACCCTCCACAAGGCGCAGAGCCTCCTCCTGGCCTTGGAAAGGGGGAGGCCCG
>BBBL01000116.1 GCA_001311545.1 Thermus kawarayensis JCM 12314
TGGACGCCGACCCCGAGAAGGTGGAGCGCCACCGGGCCAAGGGGCGGCGGGTGCTCTACGGGGACGCCGAGGACCCGGAGCTTTGGGAGCGGCTGGACCTCTCGGGGCTAAAGGCGGTGGTCCTGGCCCTGCCGGACCTCGAGGCCAAGCTCCTGGCCGCCCGCTGGCTCAAGGAGCGGGGGTTTCCCGGCATCCTCGCCGCCACCAGCTTTCATCTGGAAGAGGACCCCGCCCTGGAGGCCGCCGGGGTCAACCTGCTTTTCCACCCCTTCCGGGAAGCCGGGGAGCGCCTGGGGGAAAGGGTGCTGGAGGCGCTGGCTATAATGGGTGAGGTGAGCCATGGCCGGTCATAGCAAGTGGGCACAGATCAAGCGGAAGAAGGCCGCAAACGACCTCAAACGCGGCAAGATCATCTCCAAGCACCTCCGGGCCATCCAGCCGCGGCCCGGGCCGGGGGAAGCCCCTACCCCGAGGCCAACGTCCAGCTCCGGAACGCCATTGAGGCGGCCAGGGCCGAGGACGTCCCCATGGAAAACATCGAGCGCCTCCTGCAGAAGCTGCAAGGGGGCGGGGAAAGCGGCGAGCAGTACGAGGAAGTGGTCTACGAGCTACGCCCCCGGGGGGGTGGCCGTCTTGGTCTACGCCCTCACCGACAACCGTAACCGCACCGCCGGCGAGGTGCGCCACGTCTTCGGCAAGTACGGGGGGTCCTTGGGCACCTCGGGGAGCGTGGCCTGGCAGTTTGAGCGAAAGGGCATCCTGGTCTGTGAGAACACCGAGCGGCCCAGGAGGCGGCCATTGAGCTTGGGGCTTTGGACCTCGAGGAGGAGGGGGAAAGCCTCACCGTCTACACCGACCCCGCCGAGGCCTACCGCATGGCCGAGGCCCTCAAGGCCCGGGGCATCCGGGTGGAGGCCGTGGAGGTGGCCCAGCACCCCCAGAACGTGGTGGCCCTAAGCCCCGAGGAGGCCTCCAAGGTGATGCGCCTGGTGGAGGCCCTGGAGGACCTGGACGACGTGCAGCACGTCTACACCAACCTGGACCCGGCAAGCCTCCAGGTGGAGGCCTAAACCCCAGGCGGCCTACTCCTTCTTGCGCTTCTTCTCCTCCCGCATCAGGCGGCGGCGCTCCGCCCGGGAGAGCCCGGCTGGGGCGGGGGCGTGGGGCGCTTCCTTTCCACCCCGAAGACCCCGGCCTCTTCGCGCTTCTCGGGCACGGGGACGAAGGGGGCCTCCCGCACGGGCCGCACGGGCTCGGCCTCCACCTTGAGGCGGAAGAGGAACTTGGCCACCTCGGTCTTGATGAAGGCCACCATCTCGTTGAAGAGGCGGGTGGCCTCAATCTTGTACTCCTGGAAGGGGTCCTTCTGGCCGTAGCCCCGGAGGAAGATCCCCTGCCTCAGGACGTCCAGGTTGTGGAGGTGCTCCTTCCAGGCGGAGTCCACCACGTTGAGGATCACAAAGCGCTCCACGGCCCGCATGAGGGGCGGGGAAAGCTCCTCTTCCCGGGCCTCGTAGGCCTTCAGGGCCGCCTCCACCAGGCGCTCCACCCCCTCCTCGGGCTTCAAGGCCCTAAGCTCCGCAAAGGGGAAGTCCTGGAGCTGGGGCACGGTGTCCAGAAGGGAGGCCTTGAGGCCTTCCAGGTCCCAGTCCTCGGGATGGAGCTGGGGGTTCAGGAAGTTCTCCGCCAGGGAGGCCACCGTTTCCTCCACCATCCCCAGGGCGGCCTCCTTCACCTCCTCGTCCTTGCCCAGGAGGATCAGGCGGCGCTGGGCGTAGATGACCTCCCGCTGGCGGGCCATCACGTCGTCAAACTGGAGCAGTTGCTTGCGGATGGCGAAGTTCCGGTCCTCCACCCGCTTTTGCGCCCTTTCTATGGAGCGGGTGACCATGGGGTGCTCAATGGCTCGGAGTCGTCAAAGCCCATGCGGTCCAGCATGGCGATGACCCGGTCGGAGGCGAAGAGGCGCATGAGGTCGTCGTCAAAGGAGACGTAGAAGCGGCTCCCCCCGGGGTCCCCCTGCCGCCCGGAGCGGCCCCGGAGCTGGTTGTCTATGCGGCGGGACTCGTGCCTTTCCGTGCCCAGGATGAAAAGCCCCCCCAGGGCCCGCACCCTTTCCTCGTCCTCCTTGCAGGTCTCCCGGATCTCCCGGATCTTCTCCAGGAGCTCCTCTCGGATGCCGAGCTCCTGAGCCAGGCCCTAGCCTCCTCCTCCTTTCCCGCCACCATCTTCTTGATGAAGAGCTCCACCCTCCACTGGTACCGGTCAAAGCCCTCCTTCTCCAAAAGGGAGGCCGCCAGGTACTCGGGGTTGCCGCCGAGCTTGATGTCCGTGCCCCGGCCCGCCATGTTGGTGGCGATGGTGACCGTCTTGCTCCGGCCCGCCTGGGCCACGATCTCCGCCTCCCTGGCGTGGTGCTTGGCGTTTAGGACCTGGTGGGGGATGCCCTGGCGGAGGACGGAGAGGGTGTGCACCGCCCGCTTAAGCCCCTCCCAGGCGGTCCTGAGGTTCCCCTTCGGCGGGATGAGGGCCTCAAAGGGGGCGAGGTCCTCGTCCTTGAGCTGGGCGGGCCTTTCCAAAAGCTTCCTGAGCCTCTCCCACTCCGGGCCCTGCTGCTTCTGGCTCGCCTTCTTGAAGAGCTCCAGGCGCATCTCCAGCCTGGGGAGGTAGAGCCTGGGCTCCTTGAGCATCTGGGAGAGCCTTTCCGACTTCTCAATGCTGATGGTGCCCACCAGGACGGGCTGGCCCCTCTCGTACTTCTCGGCGATCTCCTCCACCACGGCGTAGAACTTCCCCTTCTCCGTGCGGTAGACCACGTCGGGGAAGTCCTTGCGGATCATGGGGCGGTTGGTGGGCACCACCACCACGTCCATGCCGTAGATCTCCTGGAACTCCTTCTCCTCGGTCTTGGCGGTGCCGGTCATGCCCGCCCGTTTCTCGTAGAGGCGGAAGAAGTTCTGGTAGGTGATGGTGGCCAGGGTCTGGTTCTCCCGCTCAATCCGGACCCCCTCCTTGGCCTCTATGGCTGGTGAAGCCCCTCCCCGTAGCGGCGGCCCGGCATAAGGCGGCCCGTGAACTCGTCCACGATGATGACCTGGCCGTCCTGGACGATGTAGTCCCGGTCCCGGTGGTAGAGCTCTTTCGCCCGGATGGCCTGGATGAGCATATGGGCGAGCTCCATGTTCTCCGGGCTGAAGAGGCCCTCAATGCCGAGGAGCCTCTCCGCCTTGGCGATGCTTGGAGGGTGAGGTGGACGGAACGGTTCTTCTCCTCAATGGTGTAGTCCCCCGTGGGCTCCTTGCGCACCCCGGGCTCGGCGGGCAGGCCCCTTTCCAGCTTCTTGGCGATCTCGGCCATCTTGTAGTAGAGGTCGGTGGCCTTCTCCGCAGGGCCAGAGATGATGAGGGGGGTGCGGGCCTCGTCAATGAGGATGGAGTCCACCTCGTCAATGATGGCGTAGTGGAGGGGATAGTCGTGGCGGAGGACGAGCTGGTCGGGGCTTATGGCCATGTTGTCCCGCAGGTAGTCAAAGCCGAGCTCGGCGTTGGTCACGTAGGTGACGTCGGCGAGGTAGGCCTTGCGCCTCTCCTCCGGGGTGGAGGCGTGCTGGATGACCCCCACGGTAAGGCCCAGGCCCCGGTAGACGGGCCCCATCCACTCGGCGTCGCGCCGGGCCAGGTAGTCGTTCACCGTGACCACGTGGACGCCCTTGCCGGTGAGGGCGTTCAAGGCCACGGCCAGGGTGGCCACCAGGGTCTTGCCCTCGCCCGTCTTCATCTCGGCGATCTTGCCTCGTGGAGAACGGCCCCGCCGATGAGCTGCACGTCAAAGTGGCGCATGCCAGGTAGCGCTTGGCGGACTCCCGGGTGAGGGCGAAGGCCATGGGGAGAAGCTCGTCCAGGGAGGCCCCCTTTTGGTGCTTCTCCTTAAGCTCCCGGTAGGCGGCGGCCAGGTCCTGGATCTTCTCCACCTCGGCCTCGAGGCGGTTCGTGGGCTCCACCACCTGCTTCTGGTAGCGGGCGATCTCCCGTTCGTTGTTGTCAAAGAGCTTCCGTATGAGGCCCAGCATCCTAAGGCCGATTGTACCCCTTCGGGATGAGAAAGCCTTCAGGCCTCCTCCAGGGGCCAGTAGGCCGTGGCCCCCAAGGAGAGGGGGCTCGGGGGAAAACCCCTCCGGTAGCGCCGCCAGGCGGCCAGGGCGATCATGGCCCCGTTGTCCTGGGAAAGCCCCTTGGGAGGGAAGTAGACCCTTAGGCCCGCCTCCTTAAAGCGCTCCTGCAGCGCCCGGTTGGCCGCCACCCCCCCGGCCACCAGGAGCGTCCTGTGCCCCGTGTCCGCGGCCGCTCTCAAGACCACCTCGGCCAGGTGGGCGATGGCCGCCTCCTGGAAGCCCCTGGCGAGGGCGGCCTTGGGGAGGCCCTTCTCCACCAGGTGGAGGGCCTTGGTCTTGAGCCCGGAGAAGCTGAAGTCGTACCCCTCCTGGCCCCTCAGGGGCACGGGGAAGGGAATGGCCTCCTCCGCCTCCTCGGCCAGGCGCTCCACCTCGGGCCCCCCGGGGAAGCCGAGGCCCAAGAGCCTCGCCACCTTGTCAAAGGCCTCCCCGGCGGCGTCGTCCCGGGTGGCCCCGAGGAGGCGGTACCGGCCCAGGTCCAAGACCTCGTAGAGGTGGGTGTGCCCCCCCGAGGCCACCAGGGCCAGGAAGGGGGGCTCCAGGTCCTCGGGCCAGGCGGCGGCGATGTGGCCCTCGAGGTGGTGGATGGCGTAGAAGGGCCTTTCCAGGGCGAAGGCCATCCCCTTGGCGTAGGTGTAGCCCACGAGGAGGGCCCCGATGAGCCCGGGCCCCCGGGTGGCGGCGATGAGGCCGAGGTCCTTAGGCCGGAGGCCCGCCCCGGCCAAGGCCCTTTCCACCAGGAGGGGGAGAGCCTTTAGGTGCTCGCGGCTCGCCAGCTCCGGCACCACCCCGCCAAAGGCCTCGTGCAGGCGCACCTGGCTCGCCACCAAGTTCACCCGCACCTCGCCGTCTTCCACCAGGCCCACCCCGGTGTCGTCGCAGGAGGTGTCTATGCCCAAGACCCACACCGCCCCCACTCTAGCAGGGGTAGCCTGAGGGCAGGGTGCTCTGGCTCCTCCCCCGGTCCTCCTCCTCGTCTACCTCCTCTACCGGAGGCGCACCCCCAGGAAGAGGCCCTGGGCGGGGGTGTGGCTTTGGCGGCGGGGACAGGCCCGGCGCTTCCAGCCCAGGCTGGACCTCCGGCTCCTTCTCCTCCTCCTGGGGGCGGGCCTTATGGTCCTGGCCCTGGAGGACCCCCCCTGGGGCCCTCCCCCCTGGTCCTGGTGGTGGACGCCTCGGCCAGCATGGCCGCCCGGGAAGGAAAGGGCACCCGGCTGGACCTGGCCAAGGAAAGGCTCCTCCCCCTTCTGGAGAGGGCCCCGGAGGCCCTTTTGGTGCGGGCCGGGGAGAGGCCGGAGGCCTTCGGCCCCGCCCCCGGGGTGGCCTTGAGGGAAAGGCTTCTCGCCCTGGAGGCCAAGGATCGGAGAGCGGACCTGGAGGCGGCCATCGCCCTGGGAAGGAGGCTCCTCAAGGCCCCGGTGGTGGTGGCCACGGACGGGCCCGCGCCCTTGGGGGTGGAGGGGTACCTGGGGGTGGGAAGCCCTCAGGA
>BBBL01000117.1 GCA_001311545.1 Thermus kawarayensis JCM 12314
CGCCCCCCCAGGGCCTCCTGCACCTCCTCTAAGAACCGCCCCTGGCCGTAGGGGCCTGGACCTGGGCGTAGCCGTAGAGGGCGAGGGAGGGGAGGAGGCGGCTTAGGGCCTCGAGGGCCAAGGGCGTGTCCCCTTGCCAGTTCTCCCCGTCGGAGAAGTGGTAGAGGTAGCGGTTGTAGAAGGCCTCGGGGTAGCGCTTGAGGATCTCTTCCGCCAAGAGGAGGGCGCTGGAAAGCCTGGTCCCCCCGCCCTCCCGGGCCTTGAAGAACTCCTCCTCGGGGACCTCCCAGGCCTCGGCGTCGTGGAGGAGGTAGCGCCTTTCCAGCCGGGGGAAGTGCCGCTTGATCCAGAGGGTGATCCAGAAGGAGAGGGTCTTGACGAGCTTAAGCTCCTCCTCCCGCATGCTCCCGGAGACGTCCAGGGCGAAGACCACCACTGCCTGGGCGTGGGGGACGGGCTTGTGCCTGGGGGCCTTGTAGCGCAGGTCCTCCCGCTCGGGCACCAAGAGCGGGTCCTCCGGCCGGTACTCCCCGCTTTGCAGGGCCCTTTTCAGGCTCTCTCTAAGGGTGCGGCGCACGTGGCGGAGGCCCCTTGGCCCCTTGCGGGCGATGGTGGTGTGGCGGAGGGCCTCCTCCGTGACCTCCCCCTCCCCCTTGGGCCTGAGGCGGGGAAGCCTCAAGGCCTCTCCCATGAGGTCCAAGAACTCCTCCAGCTCCAGCTCGGCCACCCGGGATGTGCCCCCCGGGGCCCAAGCCTCCTCCCCGGGCCCCCCAGGCCCAGGCCTTCCCCCAGGGGCTCCCCGTAGACGATCTTGGGAACCTCCAGCTGGGGCAGGGGGATGGAGACCACCCGTCCCTCCACCTGGCCGAAAAACTCCTCCCGGGTCAGGAACTCCCGGGCCCGCTTTTTCACCTCCCCCCGGACGATCTCCTTGAAGCGCAGCAGGTCGCGCTCTATGGGCCTCATTTTTCGCTCCGGGCGAAGAGGGAGGCGGCGAACTCCAAGACGCCGCTGGCGCAGTGCTCGCAGTAGCCGTGGTCGCGGATGAGCCGGGCCTTCACCACGTCAATCTTGGCCTGGGTCTCCGGGTCCACCACCCCCGAGACCAGAGCGGAGAGCCTTATGGTGTCCTTCTGGTCGTCAAAGAGCTTGAGCTCCAGGGCACGGCGCAGGCGGTCGTTGTCCTTGTAGGTGAACTGCCGCCCCTCCAGGGCCAGGGCCCCAATGTAGTTCATGATCTCCCGGCGGAAGTCGTCCTTGCGGGACTCGGGGATGTCAATCCTTTCCTCTACGGAGCGCATGAGGCGCTCGTTGGGGGGCTCGGGGGCCCGGTGTAGGGGTTTTTCACCTTCTCCCCCAGGACGTAGGCCTTCACGTGGTCAATGTAGTTGTGGAAGAGGCGGTTTAGGGCCTCCTCGTCGGCGGCGATGGCCCTTTGCACCTCGTTCTTGACGATCTCGGCGTACTCGGCCTTCACTTCCTGGAGAAGGGCCCGGTAGCGCTCCCTTGTCTTCTCCTCGGCGATGAGGGAGTGGTGCTTGAGGCCCTCCTCCAGCTCGTTCATCACCATGAAGGGGTTGATGCAGGGCTCCTCGCTGGTGACGAGGACGTTAGAGATCTTGTCCTGGATGTAGCGGGGGCTGATCCCCTCCAGGCCTTCCCGCTTGGCCTCCCCCATGAGCTCCCGCACCGCCTCCTCCGTCCAGCCGGGGAGGAGCTTGCCGTCGTAGAGCTTGAGCTTCTGCATGAGGGTGAGGCCCGCCCGCCTCGGGGGCTCCAGCCGGGTGAGCACGGCCCAGGTGGCGGCCATCTCCAGGGTGTGGGGGGCGATGTGCTTGGCCCGCGCTTGGCGAAGTCCCTCTGGTAGATCTTCACCTCGTCGGACACGCGGAGGATGTAAGGGACGTCTATCTTGATGGTGCGGTCCCGGAGGGCCTCCATGTACTCGTTGGCCTGGAGCTTGCGGTACTCGGGTTCGTTGGTGTTGTGGCAGACAATGCTCCCCACGCCGCAGATGAAGTTGTGGAGGCCCTCGCAAGCGATGTCGTAGACCCATTCGCCCCCGGCGGGGCGGTGGAAGAGGCGGTGGGTGTACCGCTTGTGCCGGCCCCCCGGCTTGCCCTCCCCGGAAACATAGCGGATCCGGTAGGCGGGGGCTTTTCCGGGCCTGGGGTAGAAATAGACGCTGTAGTCGTGCCCCAGTAGGCTCAGGAGCACCCCCACCTGGGCGGCCAGCATGGGGGAAATGGTCTTGAACTCCCCATAAAGCCGCCGGTAGTCCTCGGAGCCTTCTGTTGCTCTTTGCTCAGCCGCCGGGAGCCATCGATTTTAAGGAGTTCTTCCCAAGCGTGTTCCAGGTAGGGGCGAGGAAGGGCGAAGAGAAAGTCGGGGAGGCGTTTTTGCGCTGCCCCCTTGCCGCAGTGATGCTCGGCCAAGACCCGGATAGCTTCGGCTCCCAGGTAAAGCCGCCAGGCGGAGTCTCGCTTGGAGCCCGAGTGGATGTAGCCCTTGGCGTCGGAGATCCGCTCGTAGGCGGCCTTGACCCGCTCCAGCTCCTCCCGGTTGGCCGAGGAGATGACGATGCCCCCGTTGCGGGCGTTGCCGTGCCCTTCGGTGGCGTACCAGATGAGGACGGTGAGGAGGGCTTTCAAGTCCTCCTCGTCCTGGGGCAGGTGGTAGCGGGCCTTCAGGGCGGTGGCGTGGCGGGGAAGGGCCAGCCGGGCATACCCCGGGGGGATGGGACGGGTGAACCGGCGGGCGGCCAGGGCCAGGGCGAGCTCCTCCTCCGCGGCAAAGCCCGGTATACCCTCCACCACGTCCACCATCCGGGGCGGAGGGACAAGAGGGGTGGGCAGGTGCCTTAGGCCCAGCATCTCCCGTCCCTCCTCGGGGTAGAAGACCCGCCCTTCCCGGTCGTAGAGCGAGTGGTTGGGGGTGGTTTCCACTACCCCCCACTTCTGGGCCGAGGTGAGGAGTTCCCCGTGGAAGGGGTGGCGGTAGAGGCCCAAGACCTTGGTCCAGCGGACCTCCTTGCCTTCGGTGTCGTAGGCCAGCACCTCCAGACCCTCAGGGTCCTTGCCAAAGCGCTCGTAAAGCCCCTCCAGCGTGGTCCAGCCGAGCCTCCCCCGGTGCCGGTAGAGGATGGGGGTCCACCCTGCCACGCTGTGGCCTAGGATGATTTCGTCTATGTCCGTCTGGGCGAACTTCTTGGACTTGATCTTGTGCTCCTGCTCGCCGTGAGGAGGTCGTAGAGGAAGGCCACGTCCAGCTTGAGGATCTCTATGAACTCCACCAGGCCCCGGTTGGCGATGTTGAGCTCCCCGTCAAAGTTGAAGGCCCGGGGGTCGGAGTCGGAGCCGTAAAGGGCCACCTTGCGGTAGTTGATGTCCCCGGTGAGCTCGGTGGCGTCCTGGTTCTTCTCGTCCTTGGGCTGGAAGGTGCCGATGCCGATGCGGTCCTTCTCCGAGAGGACCAGGCGCTTTACCCTCACCTCCTTTTCCAGGACCGCCGCCAGGTCCCCCCCGTGCTTCCTTAGGGCCTCCCGCATCTGGAAGCGGCAGACGGGGCAGAGGTCCCCTTCCGCCTCCAGGGGGTAGGGGTAGTCCGGGTGGAGGGCCGAGAGCTCGGCCAGGAAGTCTGCCCGGATCTCCGGGGGCAGGAGGTGGAGGGGCTCCTCGTGCATGGGGCAGGGGAGGGGGCCCTCCTCCGTGTGCCAATAGAAGGTGAAAAGCCTCCCCTCCTCGGCGCGGCTGTAGGCCTCGAGGCCCTTCTTGAGGAGCCTGGCGATGGTGCTCTTGGCCGAGCCACGGGGCCGTGGAGGAGGAGGATGCGCCGCTCGGGGCCCAGCCGGTGGGCCGCCGCCTTCAAGGTGGCCACCAGGCGCATGAGGGGCTTGTCCAGGCCGAAGATGGCGTCCTTGCCCCCCTCAAAGGGGTCGTCAAAGAAGCGGTAGTGGAGGAGCCTCTCCTTGAAGAGGGTGTACTCCTCCACCCCCTGGGCGAGGATCATGTCGTAAACCCTTTGGAAGCTGGTCCTTAAGGGCTCGGGTCCTCCTTAAGGAGGCGGAGGTAGTCGGCGAAGGAACCCTCCCAGCTAAGGGCCCGGTAGGCCTCGAGGTCCTGAAGACGGCGGATGCGCTCCAGCTCGCTCATGGAGACCCTCCTTCATAGGGCCGGGCACCGCTTTGGATAGCTACAGGCCCATTATACCAGGCCCGGGAGGGAAAATGTGGCCTCGGCCCTGGCCGGGAGGGGAAAGGCGGGGCAACCTAAGGGGTTGGGCCCGCCTCCGGCGAAGGTTTCTGGGCGCCTCTTCAGCGCCCGAACTCGTAGAAGCCCCGGGCGTTGTGGAGGAAGTGGGCCAGGACCCCGGGCAGGAGGCTTTCCGTGAGGAGGTAGGCGAGGCCCAGGAGGAGGCCCGCCGCCCCGGTGTAGAGGGTGTAGGCCAAGGCCCCCTTGGGGGCGGGGTGGAGGAGGGCGAAGAGGAGGGCCTGGAGGAGCACCGCCCAGGGGCCCAGCTTCAGGGTGAGGAGCTTTGCACAAAGCCCCGGAAGAAGACCTCCTCGGCCAGGCCCGAGAGGAAGGCCAGGAGGAGGAGGAAGGGGGGGCCTGCCCCCGCCTGGCGCAGGGCCAGGCCCAGCTCCCGGTGGAGGCGCTCCGCCTCCTGGAAGGATTGGGGGAAGAGGTGGCGGAAAAGGACCTCGAGGCCCCCCAGGCCCAAGAGGAGGAAAAGCCCCAGAACCCCTTCCCCAAAGGGGTGCTTCCCCACCATGGGAAAGCCCCCAAGGAGCATTCCCCCTCCCCCCAGGAGGAGGAGCCCCCCCTGCAGGAGAAGGAGAAGGTGGAAGGGCCTGGGCACTACTCCTGCCCTAGGGAGAAGCCCTGGTCCAGGAGCTTCCTGGGGTAGGCCCGGAAGGCCAGGAGGGTTTCCGTGCGCTCCACCCCCTCCAGGCCCAGGATCCCTTGGGTTACGGCCTCGTCCAGCTCCTCGAGGTCCTTTAAGCGCAGGAGGGCCACCAGGTCAAAGGGCCCGGTGACGGAGTAGACCTCCGCCACCTGCGGCAGCTCGGCTATGGCTTCCCCCAGGGCCTGGATGCGGTTCCCCCGGGCGCGGATGAGAACGAAGGCGGTGATCACCCTTCCATCATAAGGGCCTTCACGAAGCGAGGCGGCTCATCTCCCCTCCCGAGAGGTACGCCAGGGGGCTTTCCCCGCCGAAGAGGCGCTTGAGGACCTCCTTGGGGGTGAGGCCCTGGGCCTTAAGCCTTTGGGCCTCCTCCCGCTTGCGCTCCAGGAAGTCCAGCTTGGCCTGGAGGGCCTTCAGGGGGGCTTCCACAGGCCCGGCGTGGGCGCAGTAGAAAGCCCGGGGCTTCAGGGCCAGCGCCGTCCGTAGGCTTTGCAGGAGGCAGAGAGGTCAAACCCTGGGGTGGCCAGGCTGGCCTTCACCCCCAGGAAGAGGTCGCCCCCGAAGAAGAGGCCCTCTTCGGGGTCGTAGAGGGCCACGTGTCGGGGGCGTGTCCCGGGGTGGGAAGGAGGTGGAGGGGGCCCACTCGCTGCGCCACCTCCACCCGCACGGGGCGGGGGTTTCCCCAGACCAGGCGGCGGTAGAG
>BBBL01000118.1 GCA_001311545.1 Thermus kawarayensis JCM 12314
GGGGGTGGTGGAGGGGCTTTACGCCGTGAAGGCCATGGTGGCCTGGGGAAAGGAGGCGGGGGTGGAGCTTCCCATCGCCGAGGCCGTCCACCAGGTGGCCTACGGGGGTCTGGACCCCTTGCGGGCCCTCCAGGGCCTCATGGCCCGGGAGCCCAAGGCGGAGTGATGCCGCCGTGCGGGCCCAAGCCGATCTAAAGGTTCCCGTGGGGGTTTCGGGGGACTGCGGAAAGGGTGGGAAGCCGAGGAGGCCTGGGTTAGGATGAGGGAAATGCTTGCCCGCAAGCTTCTTACCCTGGAGCGTTACCTGGAGGAGGAGGTGCAAAGCCCCGTGAAGCGGGAGTTCTACCGAGGCCTCCCTTACGCCATGGCCGGGGCCAGCGCCCTCCACAACCGGGTGGCCCTGAACATCGCCGCCCGCTTCCTGGAGGCGGCCCGGCCCCGGGGGTGCCGGGTCTACATGAGCGACATGAAGCTCCGCATCCGGGACGAGGCGGTCTACTACCCGGACGTGATGGTGGTCTGCGGGGAGGGACCGCCCCACCCCTATTACGAGGAGGCCCCTTGCGCCGTGGTGGAGGTCCTTTCCCCCGCCACCGAGGCCTTGGACCGCAGGGAGAAGCGGGCCATGTACCTAAGTCTGGACACCCTCCAGATCTACTTCTTGGTGGACCCGGAGGGGCGACGCTTTACCGCCTATCGCTTAACCCCGGAGGTTCGTGGAGGAGGAGGGCGAGGAGGTGCACGTGCCCTGCCTGGACCTCCGCCTCTCCCTGGAGGACGCCCTCCGCCTTTAGAAGAACTCGGCGAGAAAGCCCAAAAGGGCGGTGCGGAAGGCCTTGGGGTTTTCCAGGTTGGCCAGGTGGCCGGTTTCGGGAAGGATGAGCATGCGGGCGTCGGGGAGGGCCTTCCACATGCCCTTGGCCTCCTCCGGGGGGGTGAGGGTGTCCTCCTCCCCCACCAGGACCAGGGCGGGCACCTCCATCCGGGGAAGGAGGGGGGTGGAATCGGGCCTTGCGGCGAGGGCCACGAGCTTTCCGCCACGGCCTCGGGGGAGGCCTCCAGGATGAGGGCCCTCGCCCTCTCCACCACCTCGGGCCTCAGGGCTGGGTAGTCTTCCCCAGGTGACTTGGGAGGAGGGCCTCGGGCAGGAAGGCCACCCCCTCCTTAAGCACCCTTTCCCTGAGGGCGTAGCGGTTCCTTCTGGCCTCCTCCGCGTCGGGGCCGGCGCGGGTGCTGGAGAGGACCGTTCCCAGGAAGCGCTCGGGGGCCCTTCGGAAGAGCTCAAAGATGAGGTACCCCCCCATGGAGAGCCCCACGAAGACCGCCCGCTCCAGCCCCGCCTCCTCCATCTCCCGAAGCACCTTCCCGGCGGCATCCCCCAAGGAAAGCCCCAGGTAGTGGGGGGCGAGGACGGGAAGCCGGGTCTTGAGGAGGGCCACCTCCTTCTCCCACATCCTGGGGCTATACGGGAAGGCGTGCAGAAAGACCACGCCCTTCACGCTTCCTCCACCACGGTCTCGCCCTTCAGGCCCAGGCCTCGAGGCGGGCGATGAGGCCTGGGTCCTCCACGATGACCACGTTCTCCTTGCCCAGGGTCTTGGCCCGGATCCTTCCCTCCCGGGCCGCCTCCTTCCAGGCCTCCATGAGGTCGGGGTGTTGCACCAAAAGGGGCGTCACCTTGTGGGCCGGGTAGCGCTTCACCTTAAGGCCTCCTCCAGGGCGTGCCAGGCCAGGGTGGCGCACTTCACCCGGGCCGGGAGCTTGGCCACCCCCTGGAGGGCCAGGAGGTCCCCCAGGGAGGGGTCCGGGGGGCCCCCTCCACCACCATGGCCTGGAACCTCCGGGAAAGCTCCAGGGCCTCCTCCACCTTCTTGCCCTTCACCGCCTCGGTCATGAGGGAGGCGCTGGCCGTGCTGATGGCGCACCCCTGGCCCTGGAAGCGGATGTCGGCGATGGTATCCCCCTCCAGAAGGACCATCACCTCCACCTGGTCCCCGCAGGAGGGGTTCATCCCCCCGGCCTGCCGCGTGGCCCGGGGCAGGACCCCGTAGTTCCTGGGGGTTTGGTAGTGCTTCAGGATGATTTCCCGGTAGAGCTCGTCGAGGACGCTCATTGGTCCATTATAGCCAAGCCCGGTACTTGGCCTCTATCCTTAGAAGGGCTTCCACGAAGCGGTCTACCTCCTCCTGAGTGTTGTAGAGGTAGAAGCTTGCCCGGGCGGTGGCCGCCACCCCGAGCTTGCGGTGCAAGGGTTGGGCGCAGTGGTGGCCCGCCCTCACGGCGACGCTTCTTGGTCCAGGAAGGTGGCGAGGTCGTGGGCGTGGAGGCGGCCCAGGGTGAAGGGGATGACCCCGCCCCGGTCTGGCCCTTGGCCCGTAGACCCGGAGGTTCGGGACCTCCTCCAGGCGCTTTAGGGCGTACTCCAGGAGGGCCCGGTCGTGGGCGAAGACCCGTTCCATCCCCACCTCCATGAGGTACTGGGCCGCCTCCCCCAGGGCGATGGCCTCGGCGATGGGGGGCGTGCCCGCCTCAAAGCGCTGGGGCGGGGGGGCGTAGGTGGAGCGGTCCACGTGGACCTCGCGGATCATCTCCCCTCCGCCCAAAAAGGGCATCATTCCCTCCAGGACCTCATACCTCCCCCAAAGGACCCCGGCCCCCGTGGGCCCCAGCATCTTGTGCCCCGAAAGGGCGAAGAAGTCGGCCCCCAGGGCCTTCACGTCCACGGGGAGGTGGGGGGCGGACTGGGCCCCGTCCACCACCACCAAGGCCTCCGCTTCCTTGGCCCTCTTGGCGATCTCGGCCACAGGGTTGATGGTGCCGAGGACGTTGGACATGTGGACCAGGGAGACCACCTTGGTCCTTTCGGTGAGGAGGTGGTCCAGGCGCTTAGGTCTAGCCTCCCCTCCTCGGTCAGGGGAATGGCCCTCACCTTGGTCCCCTTCAGCCCCGCCACCAGGTGCCAGGGGACGAGGCCCGCGTGGTGCTCCATCTCGGTGACCAAGACCTCGTCCCCCTCCTTGAGGTTCCTGAGGCCCCAGGCGTAGGCCACCAGGTTCATGGCCTCGGTGGTGTTGCGCACGAAGACGATCTCCCGGGGCTCGGCGTTGAGAAAGCGAGCTAGGCGCCTACGCGCCTCCTCGTAGGCCTCGGTGGCGGCCACGGAGAGGCGGTAGGCCCCCCGGTGGACGTTGGCGTTTAGCTCCTCGTAGTAACGCTTGAGGCTTCTATCACCCTCTTAGGCTTCTGGCTGGTGGCGGCGGAGTCCAGGTAGACGAGCTCCGGGCGCTGGGCGACGAGGGGGAAGTCCTCCCTCAGGCGCTTAGGTCCATGCCTCAAGTTTAGCCTAAAGCCGCACCCGCCTGAGGAGCATGGCGTTTAGGGCCACGATGACGGTGGAGAGGCTCATGAAAAGCGCCCCTACCGCCGGGGAGAGCACGATCCCCCAAGGGTAGGCCACCCCGGCGGCGAGGGGGAGGGCGATGGCGTTGTAGCCCGTGGCCCAGAGGAGGTTCTGCACCATCTTGGCGTAGGTGGCCCGGGCGAGTGCCAGGGCGCGGACCACGTCCACCGGGTCGTTTTCCACGAGCACCAGGTCCGCGGACTCTATGGCCACGTTGGTTCCCGCCCCGATGGCGATGCCGAGGTCGGCCTCGAGGAGGCGGGGGCGTCGTTGATCCCGTCCCCCACGAAGGCGGTGGGGCCCTCCCGCTTGAGCTCCCGCACCAGCCGGGCCTTGTCCTCCGGGAGGACCCGGGCGTGGTAGCGTTCGATTCCCAGCTCCCGGGCCACGGTTTTGGCCACGGCCTCGGCGTCCCCGGTGACCATGACCGGGGTAAGGTCCATGGCCTTGAGATGCCGGACGGCTTCCTTGGCGGAGGGGCGGATGCGGTCGGCCAAGGCGAGGTAGGCCAAGACCCGCTCCTCGTCCATCAGGGCCACCACGCTTTCCCCGCGGCTTTCGGCCTCGCGCAACCCCTGCTTAAGGGCTCGGGCACCCTTAGGCCGAGTTCCTCCGCCCACTCGGGCCGGCCCACCCGGTAGAGGCGGCCTTCCACCCGGCCCTCCACCCCCTTGCCGGGGATGGCCCGGAAGTCCTGGACCCGGGGGAGGGGAAGCCCCCGCTCCTTAGCGGCCTCCAGGATGGCCTGGGCCAGGGGGTGCTCGGAGAGGGCCTCGAGGGCGGCGGCAAGTCCCAGGGCTTCCCCCTCAGGCCCTTGGGCGTAGACGGCCCGGACGGCGAACCTCCCCTCGGTCAGGGTCCCCGTCTTGTCCAGGGCCACCACCCGGATCGCCCGGGCCCGCTCAAAGGCCTCGCGGTTCCGCACCAGAATGCCGTTTTTTGCGGCCAGGGCCGTGGCGTTTACGGTGACCAAGGGGATGGCGAGGCCTAGAGCATGGGGACAGGCGATGACGAGCACGGTGACCGCCAGGGAAAGGGCGAAGTTGAAGCCCTGCCCCAGGGCGAGCCAGGCGAGGAAGCTGAGCATGCCCAGGGTTACGGCGATGTAGAACAGCCACCCCGCGGCCCGGTCTGCCAGGGCCTGGAAGCGGCTCCGGGAGGCCTGGGCCTCCTGCACCAGCCGCATGATCTGGCTTAAGGTGGTGGCCTCGCCCGTGCGCCTGACCCGGACCCTTAGGGCCCCCTCCCCGTTCACCGAGCCGGCGAGGACCTCGTCCCCCGGTGATTTCAGCACCGGCCGGGACTCCCCGGTGAGGAAGGCCTCGTTCACGCTGGAGACCCCTTCCTCCACCACCCGTCTGCGGCACCTGCTCCCCGGGGCGGACGAGGATGAGGTCCCCCTCCTTCAGGGCGGCGACGGGGACGTCCTCTATGCGGTCTTCCGCAATCCTATGGGCGGTGGTGGGCATGAGCTTGGCGAGCTCCTCCAGGGCACGGCTCGCCGCCTGCACCGAGGCCATCTCCAGCCAGTGGCCGAGGAGCATGACGTCTAGGAGCGTGGCGAGCTCCCAGTAGAAGGGCATGCCCGGAAGCCCCAAGGAGACGGCGAGGCTGTAGGCGTAGGCCACGGTGATGGCCAGGGCGATGAGGGTCATCATGCCGGGGGTCCGTTCCCGGAGTTCCCTCAGGGCCCCTTGGAGGAAGACCAGGCCGCCGTAGAAGTAGAGGACGGTCCCCAGCACCGGGTTCACCCAGGCGCTTCCCGGAAGGACATCGCCCGGTAGCCGAGCCAGGCCTGGAGCTGCTCGGAGAAGTAGAGGATGGGTAGGGTGAGGAGGAGGCTTACGAAGAAGCGGTCCCGGAACATCTCCGGGGTGTGGCCGGCGTGTTTGTCGTGGCCCGCGTGGGAAGCGTGCCCTCCGGAAGGGTGTGCGCGCTTGGGTTCGGAATGGGAGTGGTGAGGATGCTCGTGGGCGTGGCCGGGGTTGGGGTCTTCATGCTTCATGGGAACACCCCCTTTCGTTTCCTAGGGTACACCCCTCCCCCGGGGGGGGAGGGTAGGGGCCAGGGCAGCTGCGACCCAAAGGCCCCTACCTAAAGGCCCGGGAAAGTCCTTTTGGGGCCCCGCTATGGCTTGGGCCATAGCGGGGTAC
>BBBL01000119.1 GCA_001311545.1 Thermus kawarayensis JCM 12314
ATTGCGAGCCACCCCCTCAAAGATACCCCGAGTAGTGCGCTGCATCATGCCCAGGGATTCGTCCATTATGGACGTGTAGCGCAGAACCTTCCGACCCCGAGCCACCGGTAGAGGAGGACCCGGAGCCAGAACGGGGCAGGGCGTGCCCAGTAGACGAAGGCCACCAACTCCCTCACTATGGCATCCACCGAGCCATAGCGCTGAGTAGCCAGGTAGACATCCACGCCCACCTTCCGGTGCTGGGACCAGAAGGCTATGACCTCCACGGGGATAAGGTCAAACTGCCGGGAGGGAAGCCACATGTGGGCTTCATCAAAGAGAAGGACCCCATCATGCACGTTCAGGAGTTCAGAATAATCACGAATCTCGTGGATTAGGTCAGTCCTCAAAACTGCCTCCCTATGGGGAAGCCCAGCACGCTTGCGGAGCCAATAATAGACATTCTCCCGGATATAGCCGAAGTTGGCGTAAACAGGGCGGCCTTGTGCGAGGGCCTGGAGACCCTTGAGGACAAGGGCATAGCTCTTCCCACTACCAGGAATGCCAACAAAAGCTCTATCATCGGCCACCCCGGAGGAAGGTGATAAAGCGCCACAGAGCAAACAAGCCATAGAACGTAGCCCAGATGGAGAAATACGTTATCGCCTCAGAAAGGGGGAATATCTGGTTAGCAATGTTGTAGGCGGGAATGACATAGCGGTCCATGGCATCCTGCAGAGACGGAGGCATATTAGGCAGCAGGCTAACCAGGAGTTGCAAGAGGGCAAGAAGGACATCAACAACATGCCCCAGGAGCCAAAAGACGGCGTTGAGAACCCACACTAGGACATCAACAGCAGCATTCCAAAGCCAGACAAGAGGGTACTCCACCAGGCGGAGAACCCACGCAGCCACGGCCTGGACGGTATTCACCAGCCAGGTAGCGAGGGCGGAGAACGTACCAGCCAGCCACTGGAGCAGGTCCAGGAGACCGGAGATGAGAGCACTCATATCAACCTCCTTCCCCCGCGCGTGCCCGCCCGGACAGCGTACTGGGGGGCGGCACCCCGTCAAGGTGCGGAGCACCCCTCCGGGGCGGGCCTCCGGCAGGTCTCCACCCGTCCTCGCAAGGCTCCGGAGAACGTAGAGGCATGCACGGCCCGCCCCTCCGGGCTAACGCCCTTGACGGGGACCCCGCCGCCCCCAGACCCAGACCAGTTGAGGGCACGCGCGGGGAAAATGGCGCTTGTGAAGGGATTCCCTTTAGCTGAACATCCAGGGCCCTCCTAACGATTGAGAACGTCAGCCCGAGCATGAACAGGCCGAGGAGAACGGGGCGGAACTGGGTAGCCACCTGCCAGAAGGGAGTGTTGCACGGATTCCACTCCCCGGTAACGGGGCCAATAGCAACAGGCACGGAACAGGAAACGGACTCGGTAGAAATGGGGGGTCTATTGGTAAGGCGGAAAACAATGCCAAACGGGAACTTCTCCATAGCCACTTGCCTTATGGTGTTTATGCGCTGCCCAAACCTATCGGCCACCTGCTGCTTCCAAGCGTCAGCAACCCGGTCTAAGTCAGAAAAACGGGGCAGGTCCTTCTTCTCTAGCTGAGGAACCTCGGGAAGCTGAACGGGCTGGATGCGTCCAGCAGGGGGACCGCCCGGCCAGGAATCGGGATTCTCCTCGGGCTTCTGCTGAGGAGGAGTAGTAGCGGGGTCAGGGTGGCTGGAAGCGTCCCGGGAGTCAGTCCCCTCAGCAATCTCCTGGGAATCAGGGTACCCATCCCCATCAGTATCCACCCAGGGACTGGTGGGAGAACGAGGAGAAGGGTGAGAAGCGGGGTCATAGGGGTCAGTACCTACCTGAACCTCTTGCAGATTAGGGTAACCGTCCCCGTCAGGGTCAGCGTTAGGGTCAGGATGGACCTGAGGGTCATTGATAACGTCAGGCCAGGGGAGACCCCGGCGGTTGGCCTCATGCCACTCAATAGAGTCAGGCCAGCCATCCCCATCGGTATCTATGTCGGGACGGGTAAAGGGGTTATCGGTCCACTGATTTGGGTTAGGGACAGGCTCCAGCCGAACCCCCGGGTAAGGTACACTTGGCGAGCCTAGCGGATGAGCATCCACATATCTAGTCACAACATCCCGCACGGCAGGGGCCGCATCCGGTTCTTGCCGGAGCCAGGTGGGAAGGTCAGGGCGCCCAGCCCCTTCCTTCGGAACCAGGACCACGCACACAGAATAACCAGATTTGTAGCTACAAGCACGCCGTGGAGGATGAAACGTCTGAACCCACCCACTAGGCGCATAGGAAAGCACCAAGCCAGCAGTACAGTTTTGATTCCTCACCTGGTGATAAGTATCAAACGGAGCCTGCTCCGGACGGCCGCTAGCAAAAAGCACAAAATTGATAGTGGCTAGCTTAGTACCATATACATCCATATCAAAACAGTATCCCTCCAACCAGTCCACAGGCTCCCAAAAGCGCCATTCATCTAAAGACGTACCCGTCTGCTCCTTCAAATGCCCATAGAACCAGTCCAAAGCAGTATAAACCAGGGCAGATCCAAGGAGAATAGAGCCACCCCACCGAACATAACGGCCTATAGTAGCTCGGCGGCGATATTGGCCGTTAGACCACTCAATAATCTCGTCCAGGGTCATCCCCTCAACGGCCCCTTTGATGGCCCCTTTCCACGCATCGGAGGGAGAAGCAAGGGCGGGCCCCCCTACCAGGAAAGCAACCACCACCAGTAGGAGAGCCCGCCAACCCATGGCCTACCCCTTGAGGAAGCGCTTAGCGTAACGCCAAGCGGCAGAGAGGCCAATGGTGAGAACGAGAACACCCACGCCAGCCGCAGCAATCTGGAGAACGTAGTTCTGAACGCCCTGAGCAATCTGGGCGGGGTCAAAACCGGCCTCCTGAGCAAAGGCGGAAACGGCCAGGACCGCGGCGGCAGGGAGAAGACGAAGCACCCGCTTCACAGCACTCACCTCCTTTCTGCACCTAACGGGGTCATGCCCCGGCTGTGCCTAGAGCCTACGGAGTAGGTTGCGGAGGAACGAGGCCACGAGGCCAGCCCCGAGTCCCCACCAGAAGGCCTGGAAAACCTCACGGTAATCCACACATCACCCCCACAGAAGAGGCACGAGGAGGGCGGAAGGTGTAGAGAAGGCCGCACTGAACGCACTGCCACATCAGATACCCCCGTAGAGGCGGCCCATGTAGCGGTAGGCCGCGAGAAGGGAATAAGGAGTAGCAGTAAGGCCTAAAACCCACAAAAACCAAGCGTGAGGGTCCATCTACCAATCACCCCCCACAAGCAAGCCACCTATCAGCCCAAGGGCGAAGGCAAAGGCCTTCAGAACCTCATGCAGATAGGCGGGCTCAATCATGCCTGCTTGACCTCCTTACGGGCAGGAACCAGCTCAGAGATGAACTCGGCGCCCACGACAACGGTGCGAACCTCATTGGCACGGCCACCGAAGCCGTTAGCGATGGAAGTCTCCAAGTCCAGCCTGTAAAGGCCCGGCAGAACCTTAAAGGCGTCAGCCACCTCGGGCAACACCTCAAGCTCAGCAGCCAAAAGACCCCGGGCATTCGGGTTGCGAGGGGTAGAAGCCACCACTACACGAGCACCCTTAGTGCCATCCTTCCGAGTGAACTCAGACACTCCCAAAACTAAAATCGCCCTCATGGTGTACCTCCATAGCATACGCCTCGGGCATTAGCCCGTACCTAGCCAGCTTCCTAGACTCAGCCTGCCTGTAGTAGCGCTCAGCACCGCGCACATCAAAGGCCTCAAAAAGGTTGACCCAAGTTTCCCGGAAGAAATCGGAAAGGCCAGAGAGGGCCGCCACGGCCTTAGCGGTCATGAAAGCCCCGAGGGCCTGCTTGAGCAAAGCCACGGGGTCAACCGCACCCAGACGCTTATCCCTCACCGCTGGACCAAAACCCTCATTCTCACCCCCTTTTTTTGAAGGCACCTTGAACAAGTAACCAAAGCGGGTCCAAAGGAGCATCACGCATGCGGGTATAGCCGTGGTCCTTAGCCCGCAACACCAACCAGAAGCCCGTCAGGTACTCCCATATGGCGGGAACAAACCAAAGGAAATCGTACCAATCCCGCAAGTCAGAACCATCACCAGGCACGATTAGCTCAGCGAGAACTTCAGAACGAAGCTGGAACTCCACGCGAACCACTTCCCCAGTGATGGGGCCAAGGGCCTCCTCGTAGGACCTCAGGAGCACCCTAGAAACAGGCTTAGCCTTAGCCTCTATAGTCTTGGAGTAGACCCGAGCCATGAGAGGGCCACGGCCAAACGTGAATCCACTCCACTCCCGGCCACGGAGGAAGGCGGCGACGTGCTCAGGGCCCTCCTCCCAGGATGGGGGGGCCTCCAGTCGCGTAGAGGGGGGCGTGTTACTCATGAGCCCCTCCCCGTGGGGGGCGGGGGCCTGGCGGCCCGCCGCCTCCCCCACGGAGTAGAGGCCGCGCACCCTGCCCCTAGACGTGAAGCGGTCCACATCCTGGACCTTGAAGGTGCCAGCAGGGACTTCCAAATCCACGAAAAGGTCGGCCCGAGAAACCTGAACACGCTCAGGGCGGGAGCCCGTCAGATTCTGCAGGGCCTCCAAGAGCCAGGAAACCACAGCCTGAGCATCCCGGCGAGCGTACATCATGAAGCGCCCGGTGAGCTCCACCCGCACCGCAGGGAAGGTGGAACGGCGAGTAGTATCCTTGGCCGCCGAAAGGCTCACCAGAACAGCGTCAGCCCCAAAGCTCAACTGCCAGGGATAATGACGGGTAGGCCTGACCAAGGCCGCTTCATACAGAGAACCGTCAAGAGCAGGGTTAGGGATAGGCAGGTAGCGTCCACACCCCAGAGGATGGCCGCCTCGGGATTGACCCGGTACTGGTCCTTAAGGGCATCCAACTTCTCAGGTAAGCCCTCGGGGAGGGAATACGTCCCCTCGGGCCAGTAAAAGTTGAGGACCAGCGTGTCCAAGCCATGCCCTAATATCCTGCTCATCAAGCCGCATGGTAGTCTCAAGGCATGACCCTCGAGGAAGCCCGCAAACGGGTGAACGAGCTCCGGGACCTCATCCGCTACCACAACTACCGCTACTACGTCCTGGATTCCCCGGAGATCTCCGACGCCGAGTACGACCGCTTCTTAGGGAGCTAAGGGACCTGGAGGAGCGCTTTCCCGAGCTAAGGAGCCCCGACTCCCCCACGCTTCAGGTGGGGGCGAGCCCCTGGAGGCCACCTTCCGGGCCATCCGCCATCCCACCCGCATGTACTCCCTGGACAACGCCTTCTCCCTGGAGGAGGTCCGGGCCTTTGAGGAAAGGATAGAGCGGGCCCTGGGGCGAGGGGGCCCCTTCGCCTACACGGTGGAGCACAAGGTGGACGGGCTTTCCGTGAACCTCTACTACGAGGAGGGCATCCTGGTCTGGGGGGCCACCCGGGGGGGACGG
>BBBL01000120.1 GCA_001311545.1 Thermus kawarayensis JCM 12314
GGGGAGGCCCTGGCCTGGTCTACCACCGGGGGCGGGGCCTGGAGGAGGCCCTGGCCCAGCTCAAGGCGGCCTACGCCCTGGGGCCCGAGGCCCGGCCCGCCCCCTTGATCCTGGAGGTGGTCTAAAGGCCTCGGGGTTGGCCCCGGGCTTCCCGGGTGGTATACTCCCCCCCGATGAAAAGGAAGCGGCCTGCCCGGTACACCCTCCTCCTGGCCAAAAGCGGCGGGGGAAGCCGGGCCTGGACTGCCGGGCTGGGCGCTTTTGGCCCTCCTGGCGGCCCTACTCCTCTGGAGCGGGGCCAACCTCTACCTCTGGCACCGGGCCCGGGAGGTCCGGGCCCTGGAGGCCAGGCTCCACGCCCTTTCCCAGGAGGCCAGGCGCCTCTCCTTGGCCCTCGAGGCCGAGCGGGCCAAGAACGGGGCCCTTTCCCAGGAGGCGGAGCGGACCAAAAGGGAGCTGGAGGCCCTCAAGAAGGCCATAGAGGAGCTCCGCCGCCGGGCGGGGCTTTCCCCCATCAACGCCACCCCCGTCCGCTACCGGGAGGGGGCCAAAGGGGGCGGGGCCATGGCGGCCTGGACCGAGGTGGAGGCCACCCTCCTGGACCTGAAGAACCAGCTCGCCGAAGTGACCCCCGCCCTGGAGCGCACCCTGGAGATAGAAGAGAGCCTTCCCCTGGGGCTTCCCCTCCGGGGGCACCGGGGGGTGACCTCCTTCTTCGGGGTGCGCAAAAACCCCTTCGGCCCCGGGTGGGAATTCCACGACGGCCTGGACTTCTCCGCTCTCTACGGCGCCCCGGTCTACGCCACGGGAAGCGGGGTGGTGGCCCGGGTGGGGTGGATGGGGCCTACGGCCTGGCGGTGCTTCTGGACCACGCCCAGGGCTACCAGACCCTTTACGGCCACCTCTCCCGCGCCGCCGTGCGCCCCGGCCAGAGGGTGGAGCGGGGCCAGGTCCTGGGCTACGTGGGCTCCACGGGCCGCTCCACCGGTCCCCACCTCCACTACTCCGTCTACCGGCAGGGGGTGGCGGTGGACCCCCGCCCCTACCTGGCCACCCGATAGAATGGGGCGCATGCTGAGGCGCAAGCAAGCCGAGGCCTTGACCTACCTGGCCCCGACACCGAGGTCCTGGGAGACCTCAAGGCCAGGGGCCAGGTGCGCATAGACGGGAGGGTGCAGGGCTCGGTCCTGGTGGAGGGGGAGCTGGAGGTGGGCCCCACGGGCCGGGGTGGAGGGGGCCAAGGGTGGAGGCCAAGGCGGTCCACATCCACGGCGAGGTGCGGGCGGACCTGGTGGCGGAGAAGGTCTCCCTGTCCAAAACCGCCCGCTTCACCGGGACCCTCCGGGCCCAGGCCCTGGACGTGGAAGCCGGGGCGGTCTTCGTGGGGCAGAGCGTGGCCGGGGAGCACAAGGCCCTCGAGGCCCCCAAGGAGGCGTGATGGCCCTGGAAAGGCTCTTTAGGAGAAAGCGGCCCCAAGGGGAAGGGCGGGACGTTCCCGAGCTCTGGACCCGGTGCGAGGCCTGCGGGGCCCAGCTCTACAAGAAGGAGCTTCGGGAAAACCTCTACGTCTGCCCCAAGTGCGGCCACCACCACCGCATGCCCGCCCGGGAACGGGTGGAGATGCTGGCCGACCCCGGCACCTTCCAGGAGACCACGGGGCTTCGGCCCCTGGACCCCTTGGGCTTCGTGGACACCAAGCCCTATGGGGAAAGGCTTAAGGCCTACCAGGAGGAGACGGGCAGGCCCGACGCCATCCTGGGGGGCACCTGCCGGATCGGGGGGGTGCCCTCGGTCCTCCTGGTGATGGACTACGCCTTCGCCGGGGGCTCCATGGGGAGCGTGGTGGGGGAGGAGATCGCCCGGGGGGGCGGAGAGGGCGGCGGAGGAGGGGCGGGCCCTGGTCATCGTGGCCGCCTCGGGAGGGGCGAGGATGCAGGAGGCCGCCCTTTCCCTCATGCAGATGGCCAAGACGGTGATGAGCCTGGACCTCCTTTGGGCCAGACGCCTGCCCTACGTTTCCATCCTCACCGACCCCACCACCGGGGGGGTGACGGCGAGCTTCGCCGCCCTGGCCGACGTGATCTTCGCCGAGCCCGGGGCCCTGATCGCTTCGCCGGTCCTAGGGTCATCCGCCAGACCATCCGGCAGGAGCTCCCCGAGGGCTTCCAGCGCTCGGAGTTCCTCCTGAAGCACGGCATGGTGGACCGGGTTACCCACCGCAGGAAGCTCAGGGACGAGCTGGTTCGGGTGCTCCGGCACCTGCACCCGGGAGTGGCCTATGCCCCTGGAGTTTGAAAAGCCCATCCTGGAGCTGGAAAAGCGCATCCAAGAGCTAAAGGAGACGGCCCAGGCCACGGGGGTGGACCTCGAGGCCGAGATCCGCCTCCTGGAAGAGCGCCTGGACCGGCTCAAGAAGGAAACCTACGGGAACCTCACCCCCTGGCAGCGGGTCCAGCTCGCCCGCGCTCCCGGAAGGCCCACCACCCTGGACGTCCTGGAGAGGGCCTTCCAGGACTTCATAGAGCTCCACGGGGACCGGGCCTTCGCCGACGACCCCGCCATGGTGGGGGGGCTCGCCTACCTGGAGGGGCAGAAGGTGGTGGTGGTGGGGCATCAGAAGGGGCGGGACACCAAGGAGAACCTCCAGCGCAACTTCGGCATGCCCCACCCCGAGGGGTACCGCAAGGCCATGCGCCTCATGGACCTGGCGGACCGCTTCGGCTACCCCTTCCTCAGCTTCATTGACACCCCGGGGGCCTATCCCGGGGTCTCCGCCGAGGAAAGGGGGCAGGCCTGGGTCATCGCCCAGAGCCTCCAGCGCATGAGCCGCCTTAGGGTCCCCGCCATCGCCCTCATCCTGGGGGAGGGGGGAAGCGGCGGGGCCTTGGCCATCGCCGTGGCCAACCGGGTCCTCATCCTGGAGAACGCCTGGTACTCGGTCATCAGCCCGGAGTCCTGCGCCGCCATCCTCTGGCGGGACGCCAAGGAGGCCCCCAAGGCCGCCGAGGCCCTGAAGCTCACCGCCCAGGACCTGCTGGCCCAGGGGGTGGTGGACGCCATCGTCCCCGAGCCCGAGGGCGGGGCCCACAAGGACCCGGAGGGGGCCATCCGGAACATCAAGGAGGCCCTCCTCCAGACCCTGGAGGAGCTCAAGGGGCTTTCCCCGGAGGAGCTTTACCAGGACCGCTACCGCCGCTTCCGCGCCCTTGGGGCCTACGCCGAGCCTTAAGAGGCCTTGGCCTTTTTCCCTCAGGGTTTTCACACCTTGGGCTTAGCCTGAAGGCGGAGGTGAGGGAGATGCGGAAACTCCTCGTGGCGGCTTTGGGCCTGGGCCTCACCCTGGCCCAGCAGCTCAGCCCTCAGGGAATCATCGTCAACCCGGTACCCACGGACCTAAAGGTGAGGGTCTGGGTGGACAAGGACCCCGGCAAGTGGGGAGGCGCTGTCTACCAACCGGGTGAGCCCATCTTCATCTACGTGAACGTCAACCGAGACGCCTACGTCTATCTCTTCAACATCAACGCCGATGGCCGCATAGACCCCATCCTGCCCAACGCCTACGAGCGGGACAACTTCCTTCGGGCGGGGGAGACCCGCCGCTTCCCCCCGGAAGGGGCCCGCTACCGCTACACCGTGACCGGACCCGAGGGGGAGGACCGGATCCTGGCCGTGGCCAGCCGGCGCCCCCTCTCCCTGGGGGAGATCCTGGACGTGGAGGGGAACCGGGTGCGGGTCCAGGGGGCGGAGGGCCTGGCCCGGGCCCTCTCCATCGTGATAGAGCCCGTGCCGGATAAGGACTGGGTCACGGACGTGGCCCGGTACTTCGTGGGCCGCGTGGCGCCGCCGGCCGCGGCCACCTTGGTGGTGGACTCCAGGCCCCAAGGGGCGGAGGTCTACCTGGACGGCCGCCTCCAGGGCCGCACCCCCCTGGCCCTTTCCGTGAACCCAGGGCGGCACGAGGTGGAGGTCAGGCTCGCCGGCTACCAACCTTACCGGGCCACGGTGAACCCCAGACCGGGGGAGCGGGTGCAGCTTTTCGCCCAGCTTTCCCCCGAGCCTCGGCAGGGGACCTTAAGCGTGGCCTCCACCCCATCCGGGGCCGAGGTGTACGTGGACGGGCGCTTCCTGGGGCGGGCCCCCCTTAGGGTGAGCCTCGAGGCCGGGCTGCACGAGGTGCGGGTGGTGGCCCCGGGCCACGCCGAGTACCGGGCCCAGGTGGAGGTGCGCCCCGGGGAGAGCGTGCGCCTTTACGTGGAGCTCGTCCCGGTGCGGGCGGTGTTGGAACTTTACCTGAACGTGGAGGCCCGGGTCTTCCTGGACGGGGAGGAGGTGGGGGTGGCCAAGGGGGGTTACCTCCGCCTGGAGGTGCCCTTGGGCGAGCACGAGCTCACCCTGGTGGCCAAGGGCTACCGCACCCTGGTGCAGACGGTGCGGGTGAGCGGAAGCCAGACCCTCCGCTTCACCTTGAGGCCCCTTTAAGGCTCTAGGGGCACCCTGCCCCGGCCGGGGCGGGGTGCCCCTTTCCGGTAGGATGGGTGGGATGGAGGCCATCGTCTTGGCCGGGGGCGAGGAGCCTGGGCAAGGAAGTACGGGGTGAGGAACAAGGCCCTGGTGCCCTACCGGGGAAGGCCCATGGCGGAATGGTCCTGGAGGCCCTGGAGGAGGCGGGGCTTGCGGTGATCTACGTGGGGAGAACCCGGGGCTTTCCCCCCCTCCCCGGCTTACCCTCCCCGACCGGGGGAGCCTCCTCGGCAACCTCGAGGCCGCCCTGGACCACGTGGCGGGGAAGGTCCTGGTGGCCACCGCCGACATCCCCCACCTGAGGGCGGAAGCGGTGCGCTTCGTGCTGGAAAACGCCCCGGAGGCGGCCCTGGTCTACCCCATCGTGCCCAAGGAGCGAGTGGAGGCCCGCTTTCCCGGGAACCGCCGCACCTACGCCCGCCTGAGGGAAGGCACCTTCACCGGGGGAACCTCCTCCTCCTGGACAAGGCCCTCTTTTTCCAGGCCCTGCCCCTGGCCAAGGAGGTGGTGGCCCTCCGGAAGAGGCCCCTGGCCCTGGCCCGGCGCATCGGCTGGGACATCCTCCTGAAGCTCCTCTTGGGGCGGCTTTCCCTAGGGGACCTGGAGGCGCGGGCCAGGCGCCTTTTGGGGGTGGAGGCCAGGGCCCTCCCCACCCCCTACCCCGAGGTGGGGGTGGACGTGGACCGGGAGGAGGACCTGGTAAGCTAAGCCCATGCGCACGGTGAAGGAGCTTCGCCTGGCCGGGCTTTTCGCCTACCTGGCCGCCTTGGTCCTGGGGCTTCTCTTCTCTTTGATGGCCCACTACCTCCTGGGGGGGACGGGGCGGCTGGGGTGGGGCGGGTTTAACTTCTTTGGGCTCCTGGAGGGGCTCGTCTTCCTCCTCGCCTTCTCCTTCGCCCTGGCCGTGGCCAGCCGGGCGG
>BBBL01000121.1 GCA_001311545.1 Thermus kawarayensis JCM 12314
TTCTCCAGGACGAGGCGCACCCCTCCCGGCCAGCCCGCCCGCTCCAGGTAGGCCTCTGCCGCCCGGTAGGCAGGTTCCTTCGGCCGTAGCGGCCGCGGAAGGCGATCCCCTCGGGGATGGGCTCCAGGTGGAGGCGGTCCCCGAAGGAGAGGGCGGCGAAAAGGGTGTGGAGCTCATGGTAGCCGTCGGGCCTTCTCCCCAGGAGGGAGAGGCCCAGGTTCACCTTGCCTGGGGCGATCCGTTCCATGCTCGGGCCAGGGCCTCCGCCAAGACCAGGTCCTCGGGGTAGGTGATCTTGAAGCCGTCCTCTCCCCCTCCACCAGGGACACGGGGTAGCCCAGGGCCTGCACCAGCTGGGCGTCGTCGGTGGCGGAAAGCCCCCGCTTACGGGCGTAGGCGTGAGCCTCCCGCAACAGGGCGGTAAAGAAGCCCTGGGGCGTCTGCACCAGGCGCAGGGCCTCCCGGGGCAGGACCGCCCCGTAGGCCTCCCCCTCGGGGCGGATGAGGGTGTCGGGGACGGGAAGCACCGGCACCGCCGCCCCCTGGGCTTGGGCGGCCTTCAGCACCCTTTCCACGAGGTTCCGGCTCACGAAGGGCCGGGCCACGTCGTGGACCAGCACCAGGGAGAGGCTCGCCGCCTCCAGCAGGCGGGCCACCGACTCCTGCCGGGTCCTTCCCCCCTCCATAAAGGCGGCCCGGAGGCCCCGGGGGGGGCTAACCCCGGGGGGCAGGGCCACCAGGACCTCCGCCGCCTCCGAGAATGCGTCCAGGGCCCACTCCAAAAGGGTCCTCCCCCCCACCCGGAGGAAGGCCTTGGGCCCGAGGCCAAGCCGTTCCCCGTGGCCGGCGGCGGGGATGAGGACGGAGACCTCCACCCTCCCATGGTAGCATGGGCGCGTGAGCGCTTGGGAAGCCCTTCTCCTAGGCATCGTGGAGGGCCTCACGGAGTTCCTGCCCGTCTCCTCCACGGGCCACTTGACCCTCCTCTTCCACCTCCTGGGCCTGCCCGTGGAGACCGACCCCTTCCTCAAGACCTTTCTCATCGCCATCCAGCTGGGGGCCATTCTGGCGGTCCTCCTCCTTTACGGGAGGCGCTTCGCCGTGGACCGGGAGCTTTGGGTGCGCATCGGGGTGGCCTTCCTGCCCACGGCCCTCCTGGGCTTTCTCTTTTATCCCCTCATCAAGGGGGTCATCCTGGGAAAGGACGGGGTGGTGGTCTTCTTCCTCTTCTTCGTGGGCCTGGTCCTGCTCCTCGCCGACCGCCTGGCGGAAAGGGCCAGGTACCGGGACGTGAAGGAGCTTCCCCTCCTCAAGGTGGCCTGGATCGGGGTGTTCCAGGGGCTGGCCGCCCTCTTCCCGGGCACCAGCCGGAGCGGGGCCACCATCCTGGGAGGGCTCCTCCTGAGCCTGGGGCGCAGGGGGGCGGCGGAGTTCAGCTTCCTCCTGGCCCTGCCCACCATGCTGGCGGCGGTGGGGTACGACCTCCTGAAAAGCGCCCCCGGGGTGCCGGAAGGGGGCTGGGAGCTCCTCCTCTTGGGCTTCGCCTCCGCCCTGGTGACCGCCCTGGTGACCGTGCGCTGGATGGTCGCCTTCGTGGAGCGCCTGGGGTTCCGCCCCTTCGCCTACTACCGCATGGTCCTGGCCCTGGTCTACGCCTACTTCTTCCTACGCTAGGGCCAGGGCGCGGTCCAGGGCCTCGAGGAAGGCCCCGTAGAGCTCCTTCCTGGCCCCCTCCCCCATGAGGCCCAGCCGCAGGACCTGCCCCCGGGTGGGGCCGATGCCCCCGGCCACGGCCACCCCTTCGGCGTAAAGGGCCTTCACCAGGCGGTCCGCCTCCACCCCTTCCGGGGGTCGCACCACCAAGACCGTGGGGAGGGGGCTTTCCTTGGGGTAGGGCCGGAAGCCCCGGTCCTCAAGCGCCTCCAGGACCCAGGCGTAGACCTCCCGGGCCCGCCGTTCCCGGGCCTCGAGGCCCTCCTCCAAGGCCAGGTCCAGGGCCTCCAGGAGGGCGTAGTGAAGGAGCACCGGGGTGGTGTGGTGGTAGCCTCCCCGCTCCCAGTGTTCGGCGACGCGGGCGAGGTCCAGATACCAGCCCCGCCTCCCGGTGAAGGCCCGGCGGCCTCGGCCGAGAGGGCGATGGGGGCCAGTCCCGGAGGGGCGGAAAGGCACTTCTGGCTTCCGGTGAAGGCGTAGTCCACCCCCATCCTGCGCATGGAAAAGGGAAGCATGCCCAGGGTGGTGACGGCGTCCAGAAAGAACAGGGCCCCGGCCTCCTTGACCAGGGCCCCCACGGCCTCCGCAGGGTTCAACACCCCGGTGGAGGTCTCCCCGTGGACCAGGGCCACCATGCGGTAGCGCCTCCTTCTAAGCTCCTTGGCCACCGCCTCCGGGTCCACGGGCTCCCCTGGGGGGAAGTCCAGGACGGTGGGCTCGAGGCCGTGGAGGGCGGCCATCTCGGCCACCCGTTGGGAGAAGGCCCCGTTCACCAGGACCAGCACCGGGCCCCGGTCCAGGTTGGCGAGCCCCGCTTCCATGCCCAGGCTCCCCGAACCCGCCAAGACGGCCAGCAAGGCCCCCTCGCCGGGGTCAAAAAGCCTTCGCAAGCGTTCCTGGATGGCGCGGTTGACCTTGAGCACCTCGGGGTCCAAGTGCCCCCGCATGGGGCGGAGGAGGGCCCTCTGCACGCGCTCGGGAATGGGGGTGGGTCCTGGGGTGAGCAAGAGCATCCTGAGCCTCCCTAAAAGCCGAGGCCCCCGCGGGCAAACCCGGGGGGCCCTTCCCGAAGGAAGGGGCCCCCTAGCGGATAGCTCGCAGGAGCCTCATTGAAGGGCACTTTAGCAAAACCCCTTCCCCTTGTAAAGTGCTAGGTGGATGAAGGACTACTACGCCATCCTGGGGGTAAGCCGGGAAGCCACCCAGGAGGAGATCAAGAAGGCCTACCGCAGGCTCGCCCTCCAGTACCACCCCGACAAAAACCCCGGGGACAAAGCAGCGGAGGAGCGCTTTAAGGAGATCAACGAGGCCTACGCCGTCCTCTCCGACCCCGAGAAGCGAGCCCAGTACGACCGGGGGCTTTTAGGGGAAGGAGCTTCCAGGCCGAGGACCTCTTTGACCTCTTCGCCCAGGTCTTCGGCTTCCGTTCCCCGGGCCGCCCGGCCCCCCGGGGGGAGGACCTGGAGGTCCAGGTGGAGGTGGAGCTCCGAGACCTCCTCCAGGGCAAGGAGGCGGAGGTGGCCTATAGCCGCCTGGTCCCCTGTGAGGCCTGCCAGGGCCAAGGGGGCAAGCGGGTGGCCTGCCCCACCTGCGGGGGCCGGGGGGTGGTGGAAACCTACCAGCGGGGCCTCTTCGGCACCTTCGTGAGCCGCACCCCCTGCCCCCATTGCAAGGGCCAGGGCTTCCTCCTGGCGGAGGCCTGCCCCGTCTGCCGGGGCCGGGGCCGGGTACCTAGGGAGGAAAGGGTGCGGGTACGGATTCCCCCGGGCATGGACGAGGGCCACCTTCTGCGGGTACCGGGCTACGGCAACCTGGGACCGGGAGGCCCCGGGGACCTCTACGTGCGGCTTTCCGTCCTCCCTCACCCCCACCTGGAGCGGGAAGGCCCCCACCTGGTCTACCGCCTGAAGCTCGGCCTGGCCCAGGCCGCCCTGGGGGCCCGGGTGGAGGTGCCCGGGCTCTCCGGCCCCATCCCCCTGGACATCCCCCCGGGCACGGCCACGGAGAGGTCTTTGAGCTTCCCGGGGAGGGCCTTCCCTACCCCGGAGGGCGGGGGGCCCTGCGGGTGGTGGTGGAGCTTTCCGTGCCCAAGAAGCTCTCCCCCAAGGCCAAGGAGCTCCTCCGGGCCTACGCCCAGGAGGTGGGCGAGGAGGTGGCCCCCGAGGGCTTCTGGGAGAAGCTCAAGGGGCTCTTCCGCAGATAGCCCCTTTCGTGGTAAAGTGAGATATTCCGGGTCGCTTTAGGGTGGCCCCTTGGGTCTAAAGCAACCCCTCAAGCCCCGGATACGGGCCTTCAGGCCCGGAAAAAGAAGGAGCGGTATGCAGAAGGGTCGGGTCAAGTGGTTCAACGCGGAGAAGGGCTACGGCTTCATTGAGCGCGAGGGGGACACGGACGTTTTTGTCCACTTCAGCGCCATCAACGCCAAGGGGTTCCGCACCCTGAACGAGGGCGACATCGTCACCTTTGACGTGGAGCCGGGCAAGAACGGCAAGGGCCCCCAGGCGGTGAACGTCACCGTGGTGGAGCCGGCCCGCAAGTAAAGGCCTCTGGAAGCCGCCCCGGGTTTCCCCGGGGCGGTTTCCCATCACCCTTTCTCAGGAAGGGGAGGGTAGGATAACCGGGATGCGGGCCCTCAGTCTCAGCCTCAGGCCGGCCTCACCGGAGGACGCCCCCGTGCTCCACGGCCTTTTCCTGAAAAGCCCCGGCTACTTCGCCCTGATCGGCATGGAGCCTCCTACCCTCGAGGACGTCCTCCAGGACCTGCACACCCTCACCAAGGACCCCCGCCGCCGGGCCTTCCTCCTCTTCCTGGAGGAAGAAGCGGTGGGCTATCTGGACTACAAACTCCACTACCCCGAGGCCAGGGACGCCACCCTAAGCCTCCTCCTCATCCGGGAGGACCACCAGGGCCAGGGGCTCGGGCAGCGGGCCCTGAGGCACCTGCTGGACCACCTGGTGGGGGTGGAGCGGCTCTACGCCGTGGTCTACGGCCACAACCCCCGGGCCAAGGCCTTCTTCCGGTCCCAGGGGTTCCGCCACGTGAAGGACGGGGGGCCAACCCTTAGCTGGTACGTGCGGGAGCTTTGATACCGCTCCACCCCGAAGGGCTACTCCAGGCCCGCCAGCTTGCGGTTTTTCTCAATGTAGAACTTCCACTGCTCGGGTACGTCCTCCTCGGGGAAGATGGCGTTCACCGGGCAGGCGGGCACGCAGGCCCCGCAGTCAATGCACTCCTCGGGGTGGATGTAGAACTGGTCCCCCCCGTCGTAGATGCACTCCACCGGGCAGACTTCCACGCAGGACTGGTCCTTCACGCCGATGCAGGGTTCGCAGATCACGTGCGGCATCTTCCACCTCCTGAGCCACCGCTCCCCCCTATTTTAGGGCACCCCTCCTCTTGTCAAGCCCTCTAGCGGGCTAAACCCCCAGGTACCGGAAAAAGGCCTCCCGAGGGATAGCCCCCAGCACCTCCTCGCCCCGGACCACCAGGACCAAGGACTGGCGGAGGAAGAGGGGATAAAGCTCGCTCGCCGCCACCTCCGCCTCCACGCTGGGCACCTCCTCCAGGGGAAGGATGTGGTCGGCGAGGCCCAGGACCCCCACCGGCCTCCCCTCCTGTTCCAGAAGGGCCACCCCGCGGCCCTCGTAGGCCTCGAGGGCCCCCGTCCGGGGAAGGGGCCGGGGCCAGG
>BBBL01000122.1 GCA_001311545.1 Thermus kawarayensis JCM 12314
GCCCTGGCGGCCCTCCGGTCCCTGCCCAGGGAGGTCCTCGAGGCCGCCCGGGTGGACGGGGCGGCGGGGCTCTCCCTCCTGCGCTTTGTCCTCCTCCCCCTGCTGGGCCCCGTCCTCCTCTTCCTCTTCCTCAGCGCCATGGCCAGCGCCCTGGAGTACGCCTTCGTGCCCGTGGAGGTGATGACCCAGGGAGGGCCTTTCGGCCACACCAACCACCTCATGTACGCCGTCTACCAGGAGGCCTTCCGCTTTTTCCGCATCGGGGTGGCCGCGGCCCAGGCCACCCTCCTCACCCTTGGGCTCGGGGCCCTTATCCTGGGCCAGCTCTGGCTCCTGGAAAGGAGGGTGGCCCATGGTTAGGCAGGCCCTGGCCCACGCCCTCCTCGGCCTGGCCAGCCTCCTCATGCTCCTGCCCTTCGTTTACCAGATAGGGCTAAGCCTGACCCCGCCCGAGCGCGTCTTCGCCTCCCCTCTTCCCTTTTCTCCCCCCTTCACCCTGGACAACTACCGGGTGGTCCTGGAAAAGCTCCCCATGGGGCGGTACGCCCTCAACACCATGGTCTTCGCCCTGGGGGCTACCCTGGGGCAGCTCCTCTTGGCCCTCCTGGCTGCCTACACCTTCGCCTTCCGGCGCTTCCCCCTGAAGGGCCTGCTCTGGGGCCTCTTCGTGGGAAGCATCCTGGTGCCCTTCGTGGTCACCTATCTTCCCAACTACCTCCTGGTGGCCCGCCTTGGCCTCCTCAACACCTTCCCGGGCTCATCCTGCCCATGCTCACCGCGGGGTACGCCACCTTCCTCCTGCGGCAGCACTTCCTCACCTTCCCCCGGGAGGTGCTGGAGGCGGCCCTGGTAGACGGGGCCACCCCCCGGCAGGTCCTTTTCCGGATTCTCGCCCCCGCCAGCCTCCCCACCCTGACGGCCCTGGGCATCGCCTCTTCATCGGGGCCTGGAACCAGTTTGTCTGGCCCGCCCTGGTGGCCAACCACCCCGACATGTACGTCCTCACCGTGGCGGTACAGCGGTTCGCGGGCGGGGAGGGGTCCAACGCCTGGGGGCCCCTCATGGCCGCCTCGGTGCTGGCCACCCTTCCCGCCTTTGCCCTTTACGCCCTGTTCCGCAGGTCCATCCTGGAAACCCTCATGGAAGGAGGCGTGCGCGGATGAAGGTGCTCTTCTTTGGGGACATCGTGGGCGAACCCGGACTCGAGGCCCTGGAGCGGGAACTCCCCGCCCTGCGGGAGCGCATGAGCCCGACTTCGTGCTGGCCAACGGGGAAAACCTGGACCTCACCCGCCCCGAGGCGGGGAAGGCGGGGATGACCCTCCCCTCCCTAGAGCGGCTCTTCCGCCTGGGGGTGGACGCGGTCACGGGGGGGAACCACTCCTTCGATCCCGAGAACCTGGAAGAGGTGCTGGCCCACCCCCGGGTCCTCCGCCCCCTGAACTACTCCCCTTACGCCCCCGGCCGGGGGAGCCTCCTCCTGAGGAAGGGAGGCCACCGGCTCCTCGTGGTCAACCTGGCCGGGAGGAGCGCCCTCCCCCACGCGGGGGATCCGCTGGAGGCCCTGGAGGCGGTCCTGGACCGGGAAGAGGCTGGGACGCCGTGCTGGTGGACTTTCACTCCGAGTCCGTTTTTGAGAAGATGGGGACGGCCTTCGCCTTTGACGGCCGGATCGCCGCCCTGCTCGGCACCCACACCCACGTGGCCACCGCCGACGCCCGCATCCTCCCCGGGGGGACGGCCTACGTTTCCGACGTAGGCATGGTGGGGGCGGACGGGGGGATGCAGGGCTACGATCCCGCCTTCCTGGTGGAAGCCCTCCGCAGACGCCTCCTCCCCAGGGGCAGGGCCCTGGCCTACGCCGAGGGCCCCCTGCGCCTCTCCTACGTCTTCCTGGAGCTCAGGGGGAACCGGGCCGAGAGCCTCCTCCACGCTTCGGAGGTCATCTAAGCTCCCGGGAGGTACAAACAGTTGAAAAAAAGTAGCAAACTCCAGGTTACACTACCTTCTGGATGACTCCGCTTCTCCTTACGGCATACCAGATCCGGGAGCGTTACGGTCTGCATCGCAACACCCTGTAAAAGTGGGAGAAGCAGGGCCTTCTCCACCCCGTCCGCACACCGGGCGGCCCCAGGCGGTACCGGAAGGAAGAGACAGAACGGCTGCTTTCCTTGGGGGTCGGAGCCCCTTCGGAAAAACCCAGACCCTGTACCGTGCACAAGATACGCTTCGCGTGACCTACGCCCGAGTGAGCACCAAAAAGCAGGAAGCTTTTCTCAGAAACCAGATCGCTCGGCTGGAAGCCTTTGCCAGGGAGCGGGGTTGGGAGTTCGAGGCCGTCGCCGAAGTCGCCAGCGGGGTAAACGAGAACCGGCGGGGCCTCGCCAAGCTCCTGAACCGGGCCAAGAAGGGGGAGCTGGACCGGGTGGTGGTGGAGTACGAGGACCGCCTGGCGCGGTTCGGCCTGGGGTACATCCGCCGCTTCCTGGAGCCTTTGGCGTGGAGCTGGTGGTCCTGAACGGGAAGGAGAGTCGGGAGGCACATGAGGAGCTGGCCGAGGACCTGGTGGCCATCGTCTCCAGCTTCGCGGCGCGGATCTACGGGAAGCGGGGCTCGCGCTCCCGTAAGGGGCGGAAGGATGCTCAAACACAGAACCCCTAGCCACTTCCAGGGCGTCCACGCCAGGCTGGCCTTCCCCACGGAGAAGGACAGGCGGGACACCCTGGACCTCATGCGCCGGGGCTCGGCCGCCGAACGCTTCGCCTTCAACCGTCTTCTGGAGGGCCGGTCCCGGGAAGAGCTCAAGCGCCAGGACGGCCCCCTCTGCACCCTCTTCCGCCTGAACACCCGCTACGCCGACGACATCGTCCTGAGGGCCCAAGCCTCATAGAGTCGGCCAGGGAGCGGGGTGTAGATCCCCACAAAGTGGTCTTCGGGGGGAAGAAGCGGTTTGAACAGCTCAAGGGAAGACACCTCTCCGGCAAACGCCGGGAACTCCTCAAACGGGAGTGGTGCGAGGCCCGCCAGGGCCACCTCTACTCCCGGGGGGACGCCTCCAAGGGAGGCCAGGGAAGTCAGGGAACCTGGGCAGGTAAGGTGTCCTGGTGGGCACTTTACCTGACCAGGGGCACCAGTACGGGAATCTCCGGCCTCTGCTCGGAAACCGGGAGCGTCTACATCGCCCGAGATACCCCTGAGCAACTCTTCCTCACCACCGCCATCGCCGCCCCGAGGGGAGCCTTCGGCCCGAGGCCTACCCCACCCGGACGAGCATCGGGAAACTCTACACTTTTGGGGAGCTTCCTGACCCAGAACTACCGCCCCTTCCTCTCCCCTGACGGCACCTCGGGGGTGGCGCCCGCTCTTCGCCCACGACCCCCGCTTCATCCGAGGACTGGCCCCTCCGGGATGGTCCGTCCTCCCGCGACGGGTGTGGGGGATCACGGTGGTCTACGTGCGGAAGAGCGCTCTGTAAACCCGAAACAGAAACCCACGGGCGTTAGAGAGAAGAGGGGGTGTGGGGGCTATAATCCCCCGCCTCTTCAGAGCAGGGATACATGGGTCAGCGAAGCTACATGCGACCGAAGGGAGCTTGGCTCCCCCACGCGCTCCGAAAGAGCGCACAGCACGGTGGGCGGTCGTTTTGTGGTATCATGTGCATGTGCCTATCCTCGCCTGCAAAGCGGAAGCTAACCGCGTAAGCGGTAGCGTTTTAGCTGGTGGGCGGGTCGTGGAAGTGGACCCCGGGCACACGAGCCAGGTTTGCCCGGTGTGCGGCCACAGACAGAAGCACCCCCTCCGGATACGGGTGTACACTTGTTCCCACATGTGGAACGCTTCTACACAGAGATGTGGCCGCCGCACTGAACGTCCTGGCGAGGGCTCGGGTCAGCCCCGTAGGGGCTACCTTGTCGGAGCCTTCGGGAACGGGGACGGCGAGAGCCGCTCCGTGAGGCCCGAGAAGCACCGTTCTTCGGAACGGGGAGTTGTCACAATACTCTCGTATGGGAAAGGGTAAGTTCTTTAGCTCGTTCTTGCTGGCCTTCCTGGCCGCCCCCTTCGTGGCCTGCAACAACCTTGGCTCCAACACCCCAGCACCGAGGACTTTCCTCCTCTCCCTCTCCCCCACGAGCCTGACGGTCCAGCAGGGGGCCCAGGGCCAGACCACCCTCACCCTCACGCCCCGGAACGGCTTCCAGGCACCGTTTCTCTCTCCCTCGTAGCGGGTCAGGACGGGGTGCCCCAGGGGCTCTCCCTCTCCCCCACGAGCCTCCAGGTCACGGGCTCCAACCCGGTGAGCCAGACCCTCACCCTCGCGGCCTCCCCCGCCACGCCCACGGGCACCTACCGCCTGAAGGTGCGGGGAGTTTCGGGGAGCCTCACCGGGGAGGCGGATCTCACCGTGACGGTGAACGCCCCCCCTGGCGGGGGCGATACGGCCACCGTGGAAACCCCCGGGGGGCAGGTGAGGCTGGCGCTGCAGGAAGGCACCTTTGCACGGGACCCCACCTCCCAGAGCGTGGCCCCGCCTCAAGACTTCCAGGCACCCTACGGGGCCATCGCCTTCACGGCGCAGGTACCCCAGGGCGGCAGGCTCACGGTGACCCTGACCTTCCCCGGCCCCGTCCCCCCAGGGGCGGTCCTGAGGAAGCACCTGAACGGAACTTGGCAGGAGGTTCCCGGGGCCCAAGTATCCGGCAACACGGCCACCTACCAGGTGGAGGACGGTGGGCCCCTGGATGCCGACGGGCGGCGGAACGGCCAAGTGGAAGACCCGGTGGTCCTCCTCGCCCCGGCCCCCACCTTCACCCTCTCCGGCCCTAACCCGACCGTCCTCCCCGTTCCCCAGGGGGGCACGGGCACCTTCCAGCTGACCTTGGTCTCCCAAAACGGCTTCCAGGGCCAGGTCGCCCTGAGCCTGGCGGACGGCCAAGACCCTGTGCCCCAAGGCCTGGGCATGGACACCGCCCCCCCTTCCCCCATCCGCCTCCAGGCGGAGGGAAGCGTGGACGTGACCGTCACTCTGGGCGTGGGCCGAGAGGTGCCCCCTGGCACCTACCGCCTGAAGGTGCGGGGAGTTTCGGGGAGCCTCACCAGGGAGACGGACCTCGCCCTCACTGTCACCACTCCGCCTCCACCGCCAGGCTTCACCCTCTCGCTCACCCCCACGAGCCTCATGGTCCAGCAGGGGACTAGCGGCACCATCGCCCTCACCCTCACCCCGCAGAACGGCTTCACGGGGCAGGTCAGCCTCTCCCTGGTGGACGGGAGCGGCAACCCCGTTTCCGGGATCGGCTTCACGCCCGTGAGCGTGGATGTCTCCGGCCCCAATCCTGTCACCCAGACCCTCACGGTGAGCGTGGGCACCGGCGTCAACCCCGGGACCTACGCCCTT
>BBBL01000123.1 GCA_001311545.1 Thermus kawarayensis JCM 12314
CGGGCCACCGCCTCCGCCCGGCCACGGCCAGCGAACGGTAGGCCACCCGCGCGGGGCCTGCCTCCAGGGAGGCCTCCACCCGGTCGGTGCCCAGGTTCACCCGGGCCTCAAGGTGTTCTCCTGACGGAGAAGCAACCTTCCACTCCAGGGCGAGGCCTCCCATGGGGCCTTCCTCCCCCACCCCGGCGTACACCTGGCCCTGGCCCTCGAGGCCATCCCCTCCTCCAGGGTCCTGATCCTCTCCTCCAGGGCGTAGACCCGCTTCCCCGTGGCCTGGGCGTCCTTGACCCGGGCCGCCTCGTCCTCCTGGACCTTCTGGGTGAGCTCGGCGAGGGTGGCCTCCAGAGCCTTCACCCGGACCTCCATCTGGGCGAGGGCCGCCTTCTGCGCCCCCAGCTCCTTCTCCAGGCGGTCCACCGCCCCCTCGAGGCCCCCAGGTCCTTGAGGGCGGCCTGGGCCTCCAGGGCGGTGAGGAGAGCCTGGCGCACCTCCTCCAGGTCCTTTTCCAGGGCCTCCAGGCGCACCCCCTGGTCCTCCAGGGCCCGCCTCACCTCCGGCACCACCTCCAGGAGATCGGCCACCTGCCCGTAGAGCTCGGCGATCCGCTCCGGGGCCGCCCCCGCTTCCTCCAGGGCTTTCCGCACCCGGGCCAGGACCTCCTCCGTCCAGGTGAGGTAGGCCCGGTAGAGCATGACCGCCGCCTGGTAGCGGTTCACCGCCTGGCTTCCCCGGAAGGTGCCGTCCTGGAAGCCCGTGAGGACGCCCTTTTCCAGGAGGGCCCGCACCGCCCCCTCGGCCCAGTGCCCCGGGGGCACGTCCGCCATCTGCGCCTTCACCGAGCCCGCCAGCAGAAGGGTAGCTAGGGCGACTCGCCGCATAGCCACATGCTATCACTTACTAACTTTTATGGCAACACATTACACACTGAGCTCCACCCTTCCGGCTCCCTCCCCTGGAGGAGGTCGTCCAGGGCCTGGGCCAGGTCGGGGTAGACGAGGTAGCGGCCCTTGGCCACCACCTGGAGGGCCATCCCGAAGGAGGGCCGGGTCCTCCGCCTCCCCTCCCTTAGGTCCGGCTCCCCCAGGACGGGGTGCAGGGCGGGGTTTTCCAACACGTCCAGGAGCTTTTCCCCGTGGGCCGTGGCCACCACCCGCACCCCCCTCCGGGAGGCGGTGAGGCATTCCTGGACGTCCTCGTTGTAGCCGATCTCGTCCACCACCACCACCTCCGGGGAGTGGTTGGCGATGGCCTGGTAGATGATCCGCCCCTGGTTCCTGGAGGGGGGGTCCGGCACCTGCATCCTCCGGGCGGGCCGGATCCCCGGGTGGGCGGTGAGCCCGTCCCCCCCGATCTCGTTGGAGGTGTCCACCACCACCACCCTCGGGCCCCACCTCTCCGCCAGGACGCGCACGATGTCCCGGAGGAGGGTGGTCTTCCCCGTGCGGGGCGGCCCCACCACGAGGAGGCTTCCCCCGCTCTCCAGGAGGTAGGGCCTAAGGGGCTCCGCCACCCCCTCCACGAACTTCCCCACCCGGATGGTGATGCCCGTCATCTCCCCCAGGGCCGACTGGATGCGGGAAACCCGGTGGAGGGTGCCCTCGATCCCGGCCCGGTTGTTGTCCTTGAACCCCCCCACCCGGTGGAGGACGAAGCTCAGGTCTTCCTTGGCCACCTCCCGCTCTGAGAAGTGGGGGGCCCCGTCCACGGTGTAGGCCAGGGGCACCCCCAGGTCCATGGCGATCTCCTCCAGCCTCGCCCCGTGGGGCTCCACCTCCTTGCGCACCCACGGGGGAAGCTTCTCCATGAGGGCCGCGAACTCCTTCTCAAACCCCTCGCGAAGCCGCACCATACCTCACTCCACCTCACTCCCAGCGGTCCGAAAGCCCGGACAGGAAGCCCACCACCGCCCCCAGGGAGAGGCCCGTGGGAAGGCCGGAGAGGAAGGCCCACACTTCCTTGGACGCCCCCAGGTGGTAGGCGAGGGCCTCCAGGTCCGCCCGCCCGAGGAGGGCCGCTCCCAGGTAGAGGAGGGCCGCCCAGGGGAAGAGGACCCGGGCCACCCGGCCCAGGGCGTAGCCCGAGAGGCCGCCCACCCCGAGTAAGACCCAGGCCTCTTTCTGGGAAAAGGCTCGGCCCAGGGCCTCGAGGGCGTGGAAGATAGGCAGAGACTCCACTAACCCCTCCGCCACGCCCGGTAGACCGAAAGCACCCGCTCCACGTACCTGTGGGTGGAGGCGGGTATGACCCCCTTCCGCACCGCTCCAAGGCCGGCGTTGTAGGCGGCGAGAGCCTTCCTCCAGTCCCCCGTGGCGTGGTATAGCTCCCGGAGGTGCTTGGCCGTGGCCCAGAGGGCCCAGTCGGGGTGGCTCCGCCACTCGGGAGGGGCCCCCGTGGTCCGCCTCCAGGTCCCGGGCATGAACTGGCCCAGGCCCACTTCCCCCGCCTTTCCCCGGGCGTGGGGGCAGTATCCGCTCTCCACCCACACCACGGCGGCCACCAGGTAGGGGTCCAGTCCCCAGGCCCGGGCGTAGTGCCAGGTCCTCGCCCAGAGGTCCTGGGGGATGTACCCGCACGCGAAGGCCGCCCCCAGGAGGAGGACCAGGGAGGCCGCCCTCACCTCCTCTCCACCTCCCTCTCCAGGAGGGCCCGCACCGCCTTGAGCTCCCCGTACACCCCGGCCAGGAGGAGGAGGCCCACCCCGTAGAGGAAGACCACGAGCCCGGCCCCACCCCGGTCCCGTCCAGCCGGAGGAGGGAGAGGAGGAAGAGCACGGCCCCCAAGACGGCCACCGCCTTACCTAGAAGCTCCGCCCACTTCACCTTCCACCTCCTTTCGCGTACTCCCGCATGTAAAGCCGGTGCACCCAGTCCTCCACGGAGAAGGGCACCGCCCGGAGGAAGGCGAAGTAGAAGCGCTCCACCAAGGTTCGGGCTTCGCCTCCTCCAGGGAGAGGCCCACGTAGCCCCGAAGGAGGCGGATGGCCTCCTTGCGGTCCACCACCACGAACTCCCCCTCCACCCGGGGGGCGAAGCGCACCACGGCCCCCGCCAGGGCCAGGGAGGGGGCGTAGCTCCTCGGGTGGGTGAGGCCGCTATCCGTGGTGAGCAGGTACACCTTCACCCCTCCCCTCACCATCGCCTCCCTCAGGGCCTCCGCCAGGGGCTTCAGGTCCAGGACCGCCACCTGCACCAGGACCTCCCCTGTGGCCCGCCGCAACACCTCCGCCGCCTCCTCCGGGGTGTACGTTCCCTGGCCTAGGGCAGAGGAGGCCAGCGAGGCCAAGACCAGGACGCACCAGAACCTCCGCATCCCTCACCTCCACCGCTTCGCCGCAAAGCCTTTCCATGAGGACCCGCTCCGCCTCCTCCTTGGGGAGGGTGAGGACCTCGGGCACGGGCTCCTCCCGGTGAACCTTCTTCCACCACTCCACCACCCGGCACCAGCGCACCAGCGCCCAGTACCCGGCCCGGTCCGCCCCCTGGATGGCCTCGAGGCCTTGCGGGTGAGGGAGAGGCGCACGGCTCCCCCTCCACCTCGCACCACCCCAGCTTGACCCAGGCGGGCTCGGGGGTGGGGAAGCCCTCGGGGAGGCGGAGGTCCAGGCGAAGGGTCTCCGAGCCTGGTAGTGCCGCTTGAACTCGGGCACCCACCGGGTCAGGGCCTCCAGGTAGAGGAGGAGGCTTTCGGGCCTCGAGGGGTCCCGGCTCCAGGGAGCGGGCTCCCCCTCGGGCGAGGCGGAGGCAGGAAGGGACACAGGCCCCCGCTCCCTGGGGAGGGGGAAGCCCGCCTCCCCCGCCCGCGCCTCCCGCGCCTTCTTCCAGAGGCGGTGCAGGAGGTGGTCCTTCCGCCACATGCCGAAGAGGGTCATGCGGGCCGGGGGCATGCCCTCCAGGAGCACCACCGCCTCCCCCTTCGGGGCGGTGCGCATCTCCTCCGGGGAGAGGAGGGGCCGGGCCACTTCCCGCTCCCCCACGGTGCGGCTCGTGGGGATGGGCAGGACTCCCCTCCGGCTCACCCCCCGCACCTCCTGCATCACCGAGGTCTCCCCGAGGACCTGGGAGAGCCTCTGGGCGTCGTTGTCCGAGAGGCCGGAGAGGAAGTAGACCCGCTGGGCAAAGGTGCCCTCTATGGCCTCCCACTCCTCGTCCCCGTACACCGCCCGCCCCTGGTCCGTGTTCTGCACGGCGATGTGGTAGGCCACCCTCCGGGAGCGCATGGTGCCCAGGTTCTCCTTGATGCCCGGCAGGTAGCCGAAGTTGGGGAACTCGTCCCAGTAGACGCTCACGGGGAGGGGAAGCCTTCCCCCGTTTCTGTTCGCGAACTGGAGGGTCTTCAGGTCCACGATGCGCTTCAGGAGCTTGAGGAGCACGTACCCCGAGGCGTTGTCCCCGATGAGCTCCTGGGGCACGCCGATGTAGACCAGGCTGGGCTCGGAGAAGACCTTCGCCCAGGGGACCTCCATGGGCCCGGGCTCCGTGGCGGCGGCGAGGCCCGGGTCCAGCCAGATAGAGAGGCGGTTCCGGGCCCCGTTCAGGATTCCCGCCAGCTGGTCCTGCCGCATCTCCAGGAGGGTCTTGAGCTCCACCTGCAGGTAGGGCCGCACCTCCACGTAGGCCTTGAGCCCGGCCACCCCGTCCCCCAGGACCCGGTAGACGTGGGCCAGGGAGTACCGCCCCTCCACCCCCTCGGCGTGGATCAGGGCCTGGAGGAGGGTGCGCTCGAGGCCCGGGTAGAACTCCTTGGAGTCGGGCACCTGGGGTTCCTCGGCACAAAGATCTCCGCGATGAGCTTGGCCTGGGTGATGTCCTCCGCTCCTTCCAGGAAGTTGATGCGGAAGGACTTCTCCCCCCACGGGGTGAAGGGGTAGACCGCCCGCCCGTGGTGGGCGTAGTAGGCCATGGCTCCATGAGGCCTTCCCGATCCGGTACTTCAGGTCGTAGACGATGGCTGTCCACCCGTCCTTGGCGTCCAGGAGGAGGTTGGGCAGGTAGTACCCCGAGGTCTTCCCGTGCCCCGGCTTTCCCACCACCAGGGTGTGGGCCACCCGCTGGCCCTCGGAGACCCGGAGGGGCTTCCTCCCCACCTGCCCGTACCAGCCCACCCCCTTGGGGTTCAGGTAGCCGGAGGTCTTTCTCCGTGGCCCACCGCCCCTGCCCGGGGAGCTTCCGGGGGCGGGCCGGGTTGTAGACGAAGGGGGCGAGTCCCCCCACGAAACCCAGGACCAGGGCCAGCCGGAGGAGGTCGTAGTTGAGGCGGGCCTCCCAGAGCCGGTTGAGCTCGGTCCCACAGGGGGTGGAGACGTTCAGGATGCAGGCGGCGGCGAACTCCACCCCCCTCGCCCCGGGTCTGCCCACGGCCCGGTCCCAGCCCGCCCCG